>JBEINN010000016.1:0-10296 GCA_040378115.1 Candidatus Planktophila sp.
ACGGACCGTCGGGCACGTACCTGCCCGGAGAAGGAGAGCAATCTCATGGCATCAGTAGTTTTTGATGGCGCATCACGTATCTACCCAGGAACAACTGCACCTGCAGTCGACAAACTAAATCTCACTGTTAATGATGGAGAGTTTCTAGTTCTTGTTGGACCATCAGGTTGCGGTAAGTCAACATCACTTCGTATGTTGGCAGGACTTGAAGAGATCGATGGTGGGCGCATTCTTATTGGCGATCGCGATGTAACAAATGTTGCACCAAAGGATCGCGATATTGCGATGGTGTTCCAGTCTTATGCACTGTATCCACACATGACAGTCGCAGAGAACATGGGCTTCGCATTGAAAATCGCAGGAACTCCAAAGGAAGAACGCGAACGTCGTGTTCTTGAAGCAGCAAAGTTGCTTGACCTCGAGCCATACCTAGAGCGCAAGCCAAAGGCACTTTCTGGTGGACAACGTCAGCGCGTTGCAATGGGTCGCGCAATTGTTCGCGAACCACAGGTTTTCCTTATGGATGAACCACTATCTAACCTTGATGCGAAGTTGCGTGTAGCAACTCGTACACAGATCGCTGCATTGCAGCGTCGTCTAGGAATCACCACAGTTTATGTAACACACGATCAGGTTGAAGCTATGACTATGGGCGATCGTGTTGCAGTTCTTAAGGATGGCTTGCTACAGCAAGTTGATACTCCTCGTAATCTTTATGACAACCCAGCAAACGCTTTCGTTGCAGGTTTCATTGGTTCACCTGCCATGAACCTACTTATTGCACCAGTTAGTGGCGGTAAGGCAATGCTTGGAGATCTAGCAATCGATGTTCCTGCATCTGCCGGAACAGCGGTAACTGTTGGTGTTCGCCCAGAAGGCTTTACACCTTCATCAAAGGGTTTCCATGTTCTTGTTGAAGTTGTTGAAGAACTTGGTTCAGATGCTTTTGTTTACGGAAAGCCAGCTGATGCCAACGTTAAGTTCGCAAATGCAACAGATGAAGGCGCACAAGTAATTGTTCGCTGGGATCCAAAGAATCCTCCAAAGCCAGGTGACACAATCACTGTCGAAGCGGTTAAGGGATCTGTTCACTTGTTCAACTCAACAACAGGTGAGCGCGTTTAACAGTAATTAAGGTAAAAACCCGCGGTGGCCATTGGCTACCGCGGGTTTTTTACTGTTCTCTTTAAGCCATAGCCTTCTTTAGGTTCTCATCAATTGAGTTCAAGAATTCTTGAGTTGTTTGGTACGGCGCATCCTTTGAGATCAGAAGTGACAAATCCTTCGTCATCTTTCCTTGCTCAACAGTTTCAATACATACCCGCTCGAGAGTTGCACAGAACTTTGCAAGTTCTGGGTTGTTATCCAACTTCGCACGGTGTGCAAGACCCTGAGTCCACGCAAAGATTGAAGCGATTGGGTTGGTAGATGTCGCCTTACCTGCCTGGTGATCACGGTAGTGACGTGTCACAGTTCCGTGAGCCGCCTCTGACTCGCAGATCAATCCATCCGGTGTCATCAAAACAGATGTCATCAAACCAAGTGAGCCATAGCCCTGCGCAACGGTGTCAGATTGAACATCGCCGTCGTAGTTCTTACATGCCCAGACATATCCACCTTCCATACGCAATGACATGGCAACCATGTCATCGATCAAGCGGTGCTCATACCAAATACCTACTGCATCGAACTGAGTCTTGAACTCTGCTTGGTAGATGATTTCAAAAATATCCTTGAAGCGACCATCGTAAGCCTTAAGGATTGTGTTCTTTGTTGAAAGGTATACAGGGAACTTACGGAGCAATCCGTAGTTCAATGATGCGCGAGCAAAGTCCCGAATTGAATCATCGACGTTGTACATCGCCATTGCAACACCTGAAGATTCGAAGTTGAAAACTTCTGTGTTGATCGGTGCAGACCCATCTTCAGGAACAAATGAGATTGTCAGCTTTCCTGGACCCGGAACTTTGAAGTCTGTCGCACGGTACTGGTCACCAAATGCGTGACGGCCGATAACAATCGGCTTAGTCCAGTGCGGAACCAAACGCGGCACATTACTGATAATGATTGGTTCGCGGAAGATCACTCCACCAAGAATGTTGCGGATAGTTCCGTTAGGAGACTTCCACATCTTCTTAAGTCCGAATTCTTCAACACGTGCCTCATCTGGAGTAATAGTTGCGCACTTGATTCCAACGCCATGCTTTTGAATTGCGCGTGCTGAATCAATAGTTACTTGATCATCGGTTGCATCACGGTGTTCCATACCTAAGTCGTAGTACTCGAGATTTACATCTAAGTAAGGAAGGATCAATGAATCCTTAATGAACTGCCACATGATGCGTGTCATTTCATCGCCATCGAGTTCGACGACAGTACCCGTTACTTTGATCTTGCTCATAGTCTCCCCTTTATCAACTTTTGAAAATTACTTACAGCGTCTGAACGTCTGCTTGTTTTGTACGAACCGCTTCAGCAGCCTCTTTAAGTGCAACAACTTCTGAATCAGTCAATGTGCCTTCGACAACCTTTTTGACACCTGAACGACCAATCTCGGCCTCAACACCAAGATAGACACCAGAAATTCCATACTCGCCATCAACCCACGCACACACTGGCATAACCGCGCCAGAATCTTCGATAACTGCTTTTGCCATACGTGCGGCAGCAGCAGATGGTGCGTAATAAGCAGAACCTGTTTTAAGAAGTGCAACAACTTCAGCTCCACCGTTACGTGTGCGGTCAACAAGTTCGGCAATCTCTTCTTGTGATAGTAGATCACTCAATGGCTTGCCGTCGACAGTGCAACGACTTGGGACTGGAACCATTGTGTCTCCATGCGAACCAAGTGTCAGTGTCTTAACAGATCCCACCTTTACTCCGAGCTTTTCTGCAACGAAGTTAGTAAAGCGTGCAGTGTCCAACATTCCTGCTTGACCCATTACGCGGTTCTTTGGAAAGCCAGTAGCAATCTGAGCCAATGCAGTCATTTCATCCAGAGGATTTGAAACAACGATGATGACAGCGTTTGGAGAATGCTTTGCGATGTTTTCAGCAACACCACGAACGATGCCAGCGTTAACCCCGATTAAATCCATACGGCTCATGCCCGGCTTGCGAGGAAGACCTGCAGTAATCACAACTACATCTGAATTTGCAGTGGCTTCGTAGCCAGCACCTTCGGGAGTTGTTGTTGCGCCAATAAGCTTTGTCTCAAATCCTTCAATCGAACGAGACTGATTCATGTCCAGAGCCAAACCTTCTGACTTTCCTTCGAGGATGTCAGTTAAAACTACGGTATCGAAAACATCATATTCAGCTAAGCGAAGAGCTGTTGTTGAACCGTAAAAACCTGCACCGACTACAGTGACTTTGCCACCCATCGTGACTCCATTCATGGCTAATTGCGAATGAGGCAACTCTACCGCCCGCGAGGAAGGGCAATTGCCAGCGCAAAAAGTGCAATTGCTATAGCAAGCGGAAGATAAAACTCAATGCGACGAAAATCTCTAGTTTTCAGAGCTATGCCAGCGGTTCCAACGGCGATAAAAAGTGATCCGCCTCGCACCGCCCCGAGAACACCTAAAACCATTCCAGTAAGGACTAGGCCATAACTTATAAGGCCAAGCAAACGACTATTTAGCTGCATGCATCAACCACATTTGTAAGCAACATGGCACGAGTCATAGGGCCTACTCCCCCAGGCATTGGAGAAACATATGCTGCCTTTTCATAGACACCGGGACACACATCGCCATCTAAACCAGTTGCAGTTCTAGAAATTCCGACATCAATTACTACTGCACCCTCTTTGATCATTTCTGCTTTCAAAAAATGTGACTGACCGATTGCTGCGACAACAATGTCGGCTGATTTTGTATGCAGAGTTAAATCCTTTGTGCCTGTATGAGTCAGAGTTACTGTTGCATTCTCTTGTTTGCGGGTAAGCAATAATCCCAATGGGCGGCCAACAGTTAGTCCACGACCTATCACAGTGATTTCTGCACCTTGCGTTGAAATTTTGTAGTGATCTAGCAGCGCAATAATTGCTCGAGGAGTACAAGGCAAGGGAGCTTCATAACCCAAAACTAAACGACCTAAATTAAGTGGGTGCAATCCATCTGCATCTTTACTTGGATCAATTGCTTCAAGGATTCTTTGGGTGTTTATTCCTTTAGGCAAAGGAAGTTGAACTATGTAACCCGTGCACTCTTTTGAACTATTTAAATCTGCAATTGCCACTAAGACATCTTTTTCGGTTGCATTTTGTGGAAGATCTATTCGAATTGAATTGATACCAACCTCTTGGCAATCACGATGTTTTCCGCTCACATACGAATGTGAACCGGGGTCATCTCCTACCAAAACTGTTCCAAGACCTGGTGTAATTCCTTTAGCTTTGAGCGCAGTGACTCGCACAGTTAATTCAGCTTTAATCGCTACTGCAACCGCCTTGCCATCTAAAATCTGCGCGCTCATGGCCGTAAGCCTACCGACTCAGTTATGCGTGGGAGAAATGCCGAGTATTGGTGAAAAACATCGCAATTCCAGCCGCCTTTGCCGCAGTGATGACCTCTTCATCGCGCACACTGCCACCAGGCTGAACAACTGCCACGACACCTGCATCGATAAGGATTTGTAGGCCATCGGCAAATGGGAAGAAAGCATCACTTGCCGCGACGCTTCCTTTGACTCGATCGCCGGCACGAGAAACCGCTAAACGTGCTGAATCAACTCTGTTCACCTGTCCCATTCCGATTCCGACAGATGCTGTCATTTTTGCAAGCAAGATCGCATTGCTCTTTACTGAACGGACACTTCGCCATGCAAACTCAAGATCCTTCATAGTCTGTAGATCAACTGGATCTCCACTGACTTGATTCCACTGTGCAGGTGAGTCACCTTGTGCATCAATCTCATCCGTTGCTTGCAACAACATTCCGCCGGAGACAGGGCGAAGTTCCAATGGGTGAATTGTTGTTACATCGCACTTTAAAATTCGAATCGAAGGCTTTTTCATCAAGAGTTCTAAGGCATCGTGATCAAAATCAGGTGCAATCAAAACTTCGGTAAAAATCTTTGACAATGACTCGGCCATCGCAAGATCAACCTTTCTATTGGCAGCTACAACTCCCCCAAAGGCAGAGACTGGATCACATTCATGGGCCTGTTGATAAGCAACTGCAATACCTTGTTCGGATACCGCAATACCGCAAGGGTTTGCGTGCTTCATGATTGCAACGGCAGGGTCCCGATGATCTAAAACTGCTCTCCAGGCAGCATCAGCATCTGTGTAATTGTTAAAAGACATCTCTTTGCCATGGAGCTGTTGTGCGTTTACGATTCCTGCGGTTGTACCCGAGTAAATTGCAGCCTCTTGATGAGGATTTTCTCCGTAGCGCAGTGAGCTCTTTCTGCTCCAAATTTGTCCAAACCAATCAGGAAGTTCGTTGCCCTCAGATTCTCCGAGCCAGTTTGCAATTGCTAAGTCGTATTGAGCAGTTGTGCGAAATACTTCGAGAGCTAACTGGCGTCGTTCTGGTTCTGTAAAGCCACCTGCGGAAACCGCTGTTATCAACTGGTCGTACTGGGATGGATGAGAAATAACTGCGACAGAGCCATGGTTTTTGGCAGCGCCGCGAAGCATTGCTGGGCCGCCTATATCAATCTGCTCGATGCACTCTGCAAAACCAGCAGCTGATGCGATCGTTTCGGCAAATGGATAAAGATTGATAATCACTAGATCAAATGGAGCGATATCCAGATCTGCAATTGCAGCTAAATGTTCAGGATTCTTCTGGTCAGCCAAGATTCCGCCATGAACTCGGGGATGTAAAGTCTTAACTCGACCACCCATAATTTCAGGAAAACCTGTGTAATGGCTTACCTCTATGACAGGAATCTGCGCATCTGCCAAACTCTTTGCGGTAGATCCTGTTGAAAGAATCTCAACTCCTGCTGCATGAAGTGCGGTTCCAACTTCAATAAGACGAGTCTTGTCATAGACGCTCACGAGTGCTCGACGGATTGGTTTTCTCATCGTGTATTGGTCTCCAGTGTTGGAATGATCAAAGCGATGGTCGCAACTATGAGACCGCGTTCTACCTTCTTAATTCTCTCATGAAGAGTTGCCTCAGTATCCTCCGGCAACACGGGAACCTCCATTTGGGTAATTATTGGCCCCGTATCAACGCCATCATCAACCCAATGGATCGTTGTCCCTGTCACCGAAACACCTGCAGCTAACGCATCTCGAACCGCATGCGCCCCTGGAAATTCAGGGAGCAATGCTGGATGGCTGTTAATTGTTGGAAAGTGATTAACAAAATCAGGAGATAAAATTCGCATGAAGCCGGCGCTCACCACTAGATCTGGCTTGTATAGATCGACCTGATCAAATAGCTGCTTATTCCATACCTGGCGGTCGCCAGTTAACTCAACAACGGCGGTATTAATCGATGCCTTCTTCGCTCGCTCTAAAACTTGGGCATCTGCACGATCGCAGACAACTGCAACTACTTGAATCTCCAGCTCAGATGCATCGAATATCGCCTGTGCCAATGAGCCCTGCCCTGAAGCCAGAATGACTATTCGCTTTCTCATCTACGTTTTATAAATCTCGGTAGATAAATTGCCAGTGCTACTCCAAGACCAAGTTGAACAGCAATTGCCAGAGTGAACTTCCAGGGAGAGACACCAACTGCAGACATTGCATCGGTAATTAAAGCCCCGCTACCTGAGTACCCGACAAATGCGGCAAGTAATACCGCGACGATATAACTTTGAACAAGAATCCGTTGATTTAGGGTGATTGTCCACGTTACCAAAAGTGCACCTGCTGCAACAATAATTAAGACTCCGATAAGAGCGATGAGAGATTTGTTTTCTGGCAGTGCCCCTAGCAATGGCATCGCGGGAATCTTGTTCAATCTAAATGAGGTTGGCGAAACAAGAGTCCCCGACCCAACGGCAAAGCCCACTCCTGAAAAGTAAGCCAAGGTAGAAACAATTGCATTAGGGATATACAAAATATTGAGGAGAAGTAAAAGAAAGCCGCCAAAGATTCCTGGTTGCAAAACTGTTGTTAAATTCTTGACTACTGAGATATTAGTTAGCAACAAGATGCCAAAAACAATTGATGAGATTCCTAACAACAAAGCAATAATGCGTGAGCCATATAGAAATCCTTGGCCTAATGCGACTCGCCTTCCAACTGTGGCCGCACATAACAATGTGAATGGCAGAACATAAATCAATGCGAAGTACCAGACTGGACGAATTGAGTCAGTCTTGGAGAAAAAGGAGCCAGCTAAAGCAAACAATGTATAGATGACTGCAAAGGCAGCGCGGGCTGGACCAACCAAAGAACTGTCATTATCCAAACGTTCGATTGTGCGGGTTACGCCATTTCGAATAGCTAAAACCGGAAAAATCAACGCTCCCAAGGGAAGATATGAAAGATGCCCCGCTAAACCAGATGGTGGAAGAGATAAATCAAATGGAATTGAATGCGCACCAATCCAAATCCATAACGCAGCTCTAAGAGGATCTCCGGTATTACCTGTTGCACTACCTGCGGTCGCCCATGCAAGTAGTGCTATGAATGAAGTTGGAAGTAAAAGCCATGCAACGCTACGCAAGACTTGGGGCAATGCAGCTCCAAGTACTCGCGTCAACATTGTTATCGACCCATGATTGCGCGTAACAAACGCGCGGTTTCACTTGGCGTTTGGCCAACCTTTACACCGGCGGCTTCTAAAGCATCTTTTTTGCCTTGGGCAGTTCCTGAAGAACCAGAAACTATTGCACCTGCGTGACCCATGGTCTTTCCTTCTGGAGCGGTAAAGCCTGCAACGTAACCAACTACTGGCTTAGTTACATACTCTGCAATAAATGTAGCTGCTCGCTCTTCAGCATCACCACCAATTTCACCGATCATGACAATCGCAGTTGTCTCTGGATCATCTTGGAATACACGTAGGCAATCGATGTGTGTTGTTCCGATAACAGGATCGCCACCAATTCCAACTGCTGTACTAAATCCGATATCACGAAGCTCATACATCATTTGATATGTAAGAGTTCCGGACTTTGAAACTAAACCAATAGGACCTGAGCCAGTGATATCTGCTGGAATAATTCCAACATTAGATTTTCCTGGGCTAATCAATCCTGGACAGTTAGGTCCGATGATTTGCGTTGTACCCTTTGTTTGGGCATATGTATAAAAACTTGCAGAATCATGAACTGGAATTCCTTCAGTGATAACAACAACTAGTGGCATAGTTGCATTAATTGCATCAATCACCGCGGCCTTTGCAAACTTTGGTGGTACGAACACAACTGAAACATTCGCACCCGTTGCAGACATTGCCTCCGCCACAGTGTTAAACACCGGAAGTTGGTGACCGTCGATATCAACGACCTGTCCGCCCTTGCCTGGTGTTACTCCGCCGACAACCTTTGTTCCTGAAGCCAACATACGACGGGTGTGCTTGGTTCCTTCAGAACCAGTCATTCCCTGAACAATCACCTTGCTTGCATCATTAATGAAAATAGACATTACTTCGCCGCCAATTCTGCAGCGCGATTTGCTGCTCCATCCATTGTGTCTGCCTGCTCAACCAGTGCGTGTGCAGCCTTTGCCAAAATTGCCCGGCCTTCAACAACATTATTGCCATCAAGTCGAACCACAATTGGCTTTGTTGCTTTAGGGCCAAGTAACTCAAGTGCTTGAACAATTCCGCTTGCAACCGCATCACATGCGGTAATTCCACCAAATACATTTACAAAAACGCTCTTCACATCTTTGTCACCGAGAATAATTGAAAGACCATCAGCCATGATTTGGGCGGATGCTCCGCCACCAATATCAAGGAAGTTAGCTGGGCGAACTCCACCATGCTTTTCTCCAGCGTAAGCAACAACATCTAGAGTGCTCATTACAAGACCAGCACCATTTCCGATGATTCCTACTTCGCCTTCAAGCTTTACGTAATTAAGTCCCTTTTCCTTAGCAGCAGCTTCTAATGGATTCTCTGCAGCTTGATCAACTAGCGCTTCATGATCTGGTTGACGGAAGTCTGCGTTGTCATCAAGAGTGACCTTGCCATCAAGTGCGATTACTTTGCCATCCTTGGTCTTGACCAATGGGTTAACTTCAACAAGGGTTGCATCTTCGCCCTGGAAAACATCCCACAGCTTGAGCAAAACATCAGCAACTTGATCAGCAACGTCTGCTGGGAATTTCGCCGCTGCAACAATTTCTTTTGCCTTTGCAAGAGAGATGCCATCAACTGCAGATACTGGAATCTTCGCAAGCTTTTCAGGAGCGGTGTGTGCGACCTCTTCAATGTCCATTCCACCTGAAACAGATGCCATTACAAGGAAGGTCCGGTTAGAACGATCCAGCAAAATTGCCAAGTAGTACTCAGATTCAATTGGAGCGGCAGCTGCAATCATTACTGTGCGAACTGTGTGTCCCTTGATATCCATTCCAAGAATCGCACCAGCTTTTTCGCGAGCATCCTGGGGGTTTTCCGCAAGCTTTACTCCGCCGGCCTTTCCACGTCCTCCAACTTTGACCTGTGCCTTAACGACAACCTTTCCGCCAATAGTTGCTGCAGCTTTTTCTGCTTCATCTGCAGTTGTCGCAATGTTTGCAGCTAATACAGGTACGCCATGCTTTTCAAAGATGTCGCGGGCTTGGTATTCAAAGAGATCCACTTGGCTTCCAATCAGTTCAGTTCTGATGCGCTAATGAGGGTAATCCTAGAGCTTCTCTACGGGTGCATAACGCAGCAGTAAACGCTTCTCACCGTATTGGCCGAAGTTAATTGTTGCTTCAGCCTTATCGCCGGCCCCTGCTACTGAGACAACGGTGCCCAACCCAAATGTGTCATGTGACACACGCTCACCAACAGCAAGCTCCATCGCAACGCTCTTCTTTCCAGTTGCCCGTGGAGGAGGCGCAGTGGCAGTTCTCGTTTTCTTAATCAAAGATGCAGAGACAGATGTTCGTGATTGATTACGCCATTCGATTACCTCTTCAGGAATTTCATCGAGAAAGCGTGACGGTGGGTTGTAATTAGGTGCACCCCAAGTAGATCTGTATTCGGCTCGAGAAATATAAAGACGTTGGCGTGCACGGGTTAATCCAACGTATGCAAGACGTCGTTCTTCTTCGATCTCATCTTTTTCACCAAGTGTGCGGGAGTGCGGAAAAATTCCATCTTCCATACCTGTTAAGAAAACAGTTGGAAACTCAAGACCCTTGGCGGTGTGAAGCGTCATCAT
>JBEINN010000068.1:0-5177 GCA_040378115.1 Candidatus Planktophila sp.
ACTCCGTCAATTCAATTTCAGAGATTTGAACATCTTCTGCCTGAACAATCGCATCAAGTAGGAAATCTGACTTCAGTGAAGAGCGAACCTGGCCATCAACTTCAGCACGGTGTTCTGCATCTTCCATGCGGCCTTCGCCCTCGAGGTGATCATTAACCTCAAGCTCAACAAGATTATCTGGTACCGGTATTTCACTGTCTGCAAGCAACTTCTCAACCAGACGGTCGCGTGCTTGTGCACCCTGTTCCATCTTCTTTACTCGCTCTAGGCGAACAACAAAGTCAGCCTTTAACTCAGCAAGTGTGTCGAATTCAGATGCAAGCTTTGCGAAGGCATCATCTACTGGAGGAAGCTCGCGCTCCTTAACAGCCTTAACGGTTGCCTTAACTTCACCCTTTTCGCCCTCTTGCTGTCCAACAAGTTCAGTTTCAAACTGCTTAACATCGCCTTCCTTCATGCCTACCAAAATCTCATCAAGACCAGGAATCATCTTGTCTGAACCAACTTCGTAGGAAATGTCATTTGCTTGCCCACCATCAACTTCTGCACCATCAATAAATGCAGTCATATCTAGTGTTGCAAAGTCGCCCATCTTGATTTCGCGCTCAACTGTTGTAAGGGTTCCAAATCGTGTGCGTAGAGATTCGAGCTGCTCATCTACATCTGAGTCTTCAACCTTTACATTTTCAACTTCGATTGTGATCTTTGAGAAATCAGGCAAGACAACTTCTGGACGAACATCAACTTCGACCGCAAAGACAAGCTTCTCGTTATCTACAAACTCTTTGACATCAACTTCTGGACGACCAATAACTGCGACCTTGTGCTCGCGAGCTGCCTGACCGTAAAACTCTGGAAGAGCTGAGTTGATTGCCTCATCAATTACAGTTCCGCGACCTACGCGCTGATCGATCATTGATGCTGGAATTTTTCCCTTACGGAATCCAGGGATGTTTACCTGTGATGCAACCTTCTTATAAGCATTAGCTACATGTGATTCGAGCTCAGAATAAGCAACTTCAACATCAAGACGAACACGTGTTGGAGATAGAACTTCTACTGAACTTTTCACTAATTACTCCTAGGTGGAAGTGATGATTACCGAGACAAACTGGTCGGGGCGGGGAGATTCGAACTCCCGATCTCCTGCTCCCAAAGCAGGCGCGCTAGCCACTACGCTACGCCCCGAGGCGCAAGGATGGAGTCTAAACCAGATTTCGCACTCTGATTACCGACCCAGTACCTTTAGCCCATGCACCTGCGGGTGTAGCTCAATGGTAGAGCCCCAGCCTTCCAAGCTGGCCATGCCGGTTCGATCCCGGTCACCCGCTCCAGTTTATTTATCCGATAGATCCAACCTTGGTAACAAGGGCTCTGCCCGTGAAGTTAATCGGAGTTCCTCCCGAAATTGCCACCTGGTTTGTGATGCGTAGGGCAAAGATTGCTCCAGCTGAAACGTCCGCAGCTGCTCCAATTACTGTGAATCCATATTGTCGACCTAAGATGCGATTTGCATATGAATTAGCATCTGCTGCGATTGCAAACTGATTCACGATTGCGGAATTCCCAATCACGATCTCAGCATTTAGTTTGAATGTTTCTGAGAAATTTGCAATACCGACAACGATAACTTCAAATGTGTAATTACCTGCTGTCTCTGCTGTAAAAAAAGTTTGTGATATCGAATTACCAGCAGTTGTAATCGCAAGTGTCCCGGCCTGAACTGTCGCAAACTTCACGACAGAGGCACCAGAATCTCCTTGGGCTCCAGTTGCTCCAGTTGCTCCTGATGCACCTGATGCACCTTGAGTTCCCGTATCGCCTTTAGCACCTTGAATACCTTGAGCTCCCGTATCTCCCTTAGCGCCTGCACTGCCAGATGCACCTGCACTGCCCGCTGCACCTGATGTGCCAGATGCACCTTGACTTCCTTGAGTTCCCGTATCGCCTTTAGCACCTGCAACACCGGGTGCTCCTGCACTGCCGGGTGCTCCAACGCCGCCAGTTGCACCTGATGCACCAGCTAAACCCGTAATTCCAATTGGACCAGTTAATCCTTGAATTCCTTGCAATCCAGTTGCGCCAGTTGCGCCTTTATCACCTGTGGCACCTTTCGCACCCGTTTGACCAATGGCACCGGATTCGCCAATTACATTTTCATCAACTGGAACTTCACGCGCTTTGAGAGAAGTTGTAATTTTCCAAGCACCTTTTGTTTTCGGGCCATAGAGATTTAAGTTTTTCGTATCAATGTAGAAATCGCCGTTGATGCCTAGAGTTTTTGCTGGAGCGCCTGAACCACTAAGAATTGTGTTTACCACTGTTGTTGGGGAAGGACCTGCAGCCTTAGTATTGGTTTTTTCAACTGCCAATGCTGACGGAAGCATGGCTATGGAAAGTGCCAGGGATATTGCTACAAGGGAGCGGTTGCATTTCATGATTCACCAAAGTTTCTGTGTAGGGATTTAAGTCTGAACCTGTGAATTACCTCAGCGAATAAGGGTTTCCGAATGCGGTTTACGCGTGAACGCGGGGAAATCCCCACAGAAAAAACCTGGTTTCTCTATCGCGCTGCTCAGGCTCATTGGATAAAATCCTCAGCATTAACCTGTTGATTACGGGTAGTCGATGACGTGAGGTCAGGACAGGCAGTACTAACGAAAGGATATGTGTATGTCATCAAAGAAAAGATTGGCAGCAGTTGCAATCACGATTGCAGCGCTCATTGGTGGATCAGTTTCAGTTGCATCAGCTCATGATGCAAAGGGCAAGGGAGCTGTAAAGGAATCGGTTCTTGCAGAACTAATCAAGGCGGGAACAATTACGCAGTCACAAGCTGATGCAATCTCAAAGAAGTTTGATGAACTCAGAGTAAAGATGGAAGCAAACAAGGGTGCTTTCAAAGCTGAACGAGATGCACATCATGCAGCAGTAGAAGCACTAGTTGCTTCAACACTTGGAATAGATGCCGCAACAATCAAGACACGTCTTGCAGCAGGAGAAACTCTTGGAGCAATTGCAGGAGCAAAGAAGCCTGCACTTATTTCAGCACTTGTTACTTTAGAGACAAAGGAGATTGATGCTCGTGTCGCAGCTGGCAAGTTAACTGCAGCTCAGGCAACAACACTTAAGGCAAACCTGACAGATCATGTAACAAAGATGGTTGATTCTGTTAAGGGCCCTAAAGATGGAAAAGGCCACAAGGGTCACAAGGGTCACAAGGGAATGGGCAAAGGTCCTAAGCCTTCAGGGGCCTAACATCTAGAAACTTTCTCCTTAAAAGTGGAATAACCCGCCGAGTGAGCAATCACTTGGCGGGTTTTTCTCATCCCGTGGCAAGATGAGCACATGCGCATTCATATTGGTAGCGATCATGCTGGTCTGGAATTAAAGGCGGCACTTGTTGATTACTTGCAGAGCAAGGGTCACGATGTAAAAGACCACGGGCCACATGAATATGACGCAGTAGATGATTACCCAGATTTTTGTATTCCCGCAGCTATAGCAACGGTTGCAGATCCTTCATCTCTTGGAATTGTTCTAGGTGGTTCTGGAAACGGCGAGCAGATAGCGGCCAACAAAGTTAAGGGCGTACGCGCTGTTCTTGCATGGAGTGTTGAAACTGCAAAGCTCGGCCGCGATCACAACAATGCCAATGTTGTTGGTATCGGTGGGCGTATGCACTCAATTGAGGATTGCAAAGCGATTATCGATGCTTTTATTGAAACACCTTTTTCAAATGATGAACGCCACATACGCAGAATCAACAAGATCGCTAAGTATGAAAATGAAGGTCCGCTCTAAACCTTTAGATACATCATGTCGTTAACGGCGTGGTCTTTGTCTATTCCTTGTCCCTCAAAACGCGTAACTGGTCGCCACTCGGGTTTGTCAATGACTCCCCCAGTAAACAAAGTTGAACCCGCAAAGACTTCTTGAATGCTGTGTGCATAGGGAACCCAGTCAGTTGCAATGTGAATGAATCCACCTTTTTTAATTTTTGGATGAATTAGCGCTAAGAATCCCTGATTAACAATTCTGCGCTTATTGTGTTTCTTCTTTGGCCATGGATCTGGAAAGAAAAGATGAATTCCATCTAGAGATTCGTCGGCAATCATGTGTTGCAAAACAACATGAACATCTTCTTCTATCACTTTAAGGTTAGTTAAATCGTTTTCAACGATACGGGCCAAGAGCTTTCCGATTCCCGGCGGATGAACATCAACTGCGATGTACCCATTGTTGGGGTGATTCTTGGCAATGATCGCAGTGGCCTCACCCATACCAAAGCCGATCTCCATGATGACTTTTTCACTTGCTGGGAAAATCGCTGGGATGTTGATTTGTTCTTGCTTGAACTCAATTCCATGAACTTCTTGTAGAGCATCTTTAGCTGTTCGCTGGGCTTCAGTTATTCGGGAGCCTCGGATGCTGTAGCTGCGTACCGAAGGGCGTTCCATAGGGCAACTGTGTCATGGTTGGATAAGAACCTACAAAATCTGACGAATGGTCGGAATAATCTAAAGGGAGATCCAAGTGCCAGGTCTAAATTTGAGCCGTGCCGAAGCTAAAGAGCGTGCGGACCATCTTTATGTAAATAGTTATGTCGTAACCCTTGATGTAACAAAGGGCGAGGAAACCTTTTATTCAAAGTCTGAGGTTTCATTTACATGTAACAAGCCTGGTTATGCAACCTTTATCGATGCTGTTGGTCGCTCAGTCATTAGTGCAACCCTTAATGGTGTTGCCGTAGATACGAGCAACTTTGATGGTGAAAGCATTTTCTTAACAAACTTGGCATCAGATAATCTCTTGGTAATTGAAATTGAAGCTGAATATTCAAAGTCTGGTGAAGGATTACAGCGCTCTGTTGATCCTTCCGACGGCGAGGTTTACTTGTACTCACAAGGCGAGACCGCGCACATTCGCAACATGTTCCCTTGTTTTGATCAGCCTGCACTTAAGGCAACATTCATGTTGACCGTTACAACGCCAGGTCATTGGGAAGCGGTTTCGAATAACCCGGTTGAATCAAAGGTTGTAAAGGGTGACTTAGTTGAATGGAAGTTCTCAACTACTCCCCGCATTGCAACTTACTTAGATGCATTAATCGCTGGTCCTTACTCATCGGTTCATGATGTTTATAAAGGTCAAAAAGAGATCCCTATGGGAATTTA
>JBEINN010000032.1:0-7697 GCA_040378115.1 Candidatus Planktophila sp.
ACCTTGGGCAATTAGTTGTGCAATTTGCTGTGGATCTTCAAGTGAATCGATCATTGATTGAACATCGTTTTGTAGATTTATTAGCAATTGCTGCAGTTCGCTGCGATTGGAGTAAATAATCTCTTTCCATAATGACTCATCCGAGCCTGCAATCCGCGTGGTGTCCCGAAGCCCCTGCCCTGCTAACTCCATCCATTCAGGCGGCGTACCGGTCAGCTGCTTGGCGATTAACGAGGATGCGATCTGGGGAAGGTGGGAAATTCGAGCCACAGCTCGGTCATGATCCAGCGCAGACAGTTCAATCGGGGTCGCACCAAGATGTTCAATCAGCTCCAGAACTAGCTGACGGGATACAGAATCTACATCGGCACTAGGCGTAAGTATCCAACTGCGCCCCTGGAATAAATCTGCTCGTGCAGAGCTCGCTCCGCCGATCTCCCGCCCTGCCATGGGGTGGGTGGGCAAAAATCGTCTGGAAAGTCCTGAAATTGTCTCTACTTGGAGTACAACTTCATTCTTAACGCTACCAACATCTATAAATGTCGACTGTGGGTTTAGTTCACTCTCTTCCCTTATGACCGCTGCAAGTTGTGAAGTCGGAATCGCCAGAACAACCAGATCCGGGTTAGAGATACTGACTCCCCCGACTAGATCATTGGCTAAGGATTGGGCCTTTACATCGGAATCCACCATGTGAACCTGGACGCCGCGCTGGACTAGACCCAGGCCGATTGAAGTTCCAATCAAACCTGAACCCACGATTCGAGCGCTTGTGAGCTTTTTGAGCGACATTACTGCGCAATATCTCTACGTAATGCCGCAGCTCCGTGCAGGTAAATGTGGCTGATTTGCTCCGGTGTTCGAGCGGTTTCAACATGGAACATTGCCCGAACTGTCCGGTCTAAAGCACCTGGTACATCAACCTCGACGGAGCCAATCAATGGGACATTGGCAAAGCCCATCTCTCGACAGGCTGCGGCGGGAAAAGCGGCATTTAGATCCACCGTTGAAGTGAAGAAAACAGAGATCACATCGGCTGGGGTTAGTTGGTTTGCCTCCAGGATCGCAGAAACCAGCTCCTGAACGCCCGCGGCAATGTCAGTCGCGGTGTTGGCTGGAACCTGAATGGCTCCTCGTATAGCTCGCAAACTCATGAGATAAGGGTACCTTTCCTAGCCGAAAATGGTGGTTATTTAATTCCTGCTTTATCAATAAAACCTTTTACTGCTTTAACCTGTTTACGATATTTACTCTGAACACTTACCCTGAAACCCTTGCTTTTCTGATTCTCTTAATTATCGATAAATCTATTCCTAGACCCTTATCTAAGCCTATAAATGTCGATAAATATCTACTTCAACGGAATAGTATCGATAAAACTATAAATAGTCTTTGCAACTATTATCGATTTGTATCAATGTTGCTAAATATCTAAAGCCTTTCGTAGATTCATTAACTCTGTATTGTTGAGGTCGCGCCATCGCCCCTCAGGGGTGTCCCCTAATGAGATCGGCCCGAACTTAGTTCGGATCAATCGAAGGACATGTACATCGACCGCCTCCATCAACCGACGGATGATGTGGTACCGACCTTCGTGAATTGAGACCTCAATCCATTGTGGAGACAGCTGCTTGAAGGTAAGGACTCGGCCCATTCCATCTTCCAGCTCGACACCCTTGAGAAGGACCTTGTCCACCCCTGTTGGCAACGGGCCATCAAATTCGATGATGTAGGTCTTTTCCAGACCGAAGGATGGATGCGTAGCTCGAAAGGTCAAATCTCCGTCATTTGTTAGCAGAATTAAGCCTTCAGAATCCTTATCCAGGCGACCCACATGGAATAAGCGTTCCTTGCGAAGGTCGATAAAGTCATCCAAAGATGGTCGACCTTCAGGGTCAAACATGGTAGACAAAACACCTTTAGGTTTATGAAGTGCTAAATAAGACTTAGTCAATGTACGCTCAATTGTCTCACCATCAACCATCACATTATCTTTGTCTGGATCAAACTTGCTGCCCATCTCGCGGACGGTGAGTCCATTGACGCTTACGCGACCTGATTCGATTAATTCATCCGCACCGCGACGACTTGTAATACCGGCATCTGCGATGATCTTGTTAAGCCTCATTTGGGCCATGGCTATCCTCCCGACAGTCAGGAGGTAAGGGTAGCCGAAGTGCTAGTCAGTAAGCGAATTGAGGATTTCATCCAGACCATCTAGATCTGGCAGATATGGAGCAAGAGCTGGAAGATCTTCGAGCGAGTTCAAACCCAGGCGCTCCAGGAAGTAGCTGGTGGTCTTATATAAAATCGCCCCAGTTTCGTGCTCAACACCTGATTCCTCGACCAAACCACGAGTGATCAGAGTCTTCATAACCGCTTCGACATTGACGCCGCGGATCGCAGAGACTCGAGCTCGGGAGACCGGCTGGCGGTAGGCAATCACCGACAGGGTTTCCAATGCCGCTTGAGTCAAACGAGATTGCTGTCCATCAAGAACAAACTTTTCAACGACTGTTGAATAGTTTGGATGACTGTAGAAGCGCCATCCCCCGTTTATCTTGCGCAGGCTAAAGCCCCGTTCCTCATAAGATCCTTCTAAGACCAACAAGGCAGCTTCGATCTCTTCAACAGGACGCTCCAAAACCTGGGCCAGGACTATCTCGGTGACAGGCTCATCCACGACCATGAGGATCGCTTCAATGGAACGTTCAACTTCTACATTAGACATTTTTGCCACTTTCTGTCGAGTCTTCCATATCTAAAACTACGGGTATATCAAACTCATCGGTGATTTCAACGTCGCCTTCAAGGCTGCCGGTCCATCTGATCTGCAGTTCGCCCAGCGCTACGACCTGATCGAACCGTAAAACCCCCTGTCGATACAGATCCAGCAGAGCTAAGAAACGAGCCACTACCACAAGGGTGCTATCGGCATCAGAAATCAGGTTCCTAAAACTCATGGAGGTAGCCTGACGGAGGGCATCAACCACGCGCTTGGACTCTTCAGCCACGCTTACAAGGGACATGTGAAGATGCTCGACGGCAACGACTGGTGCAACCTTGGGAGTCAAAACTCTTTCTGCGATTGCGGCAAAACGCTGTGCGCCTACTCCGATCAAAACCTCAGGCAAGAGACTGGCAAGGGCTGGGTCAAGGGCAACAACACGAGCGAAGGATTTATCCGCCGCAGCTATGCGCTCGCTAAAGGTCGCAGCAATTTCCTTGAAAGCTCGGTACTGCAACAGCCGTGCAAAGAGGAGATCTCGCGCTTCAAGAAGTGCTAAATCCTCTTCATCCTCAACCTCACCGCTCGGCAGTAGACGAGCAGCCTTAAGGTCTAGCAGGGTTGCAGCAACCACCAGAAACTCTGTGGCCTGATCCAGGTTCCACCCCTCTCCTGAGGCCTCTAGGGCGCGAATAAAGGAGATAAATTCATCGGTGACGATGCTCAGAGCTACCTCTGTGACATCCATTTTGTGGCGGGAAATCAGTTGTAGCAGAAGATCAAAAGGCCCATCGAAGTTTGAAAGATGAACGGAGAAGCCGCCAGAGGATGCGTTGACATCCTCGTCAACTGTTGCAGCTAACTCCCCTGTTGAAACCATGGGGGCACACTACTTCACGCTTGCCTGTTTTCGGTGGAGCGCCTAGGCTCTTTGCTATATCAGGAAAGAGGTTTGAAGATTGAACGCTAAATCGACAATTACAGAGGATGTTGCAACGACTGCAACCCTGCTGGGCAAAACCGCCAAGAACTTTCCTACACCTGCTGCCCTTGCTGAACATGGCAGTGCGAAGGTCATCTCAATCTTTAATCAAAAGGGTGGCGTCGGAAAAACAACGAGCACCATTAACTTAGGTGCAGCCCTTGCCGAGATGGGCCGACGTGTATTGCTAGTCGATTTTGATCCACAAGGTGGCTTGTCACTTGGACTTGGAGTTAACGCTCATTCACTTCCATTAGAGCAAACCGTTTACTACGCCTTGATGACACCAACTGCAAATGTCGATGAAATTGTTTTGAAATCTTCTGTTCCTGGTTTGGATTTCTTGCCTGCAAACCGTGATCTAGGAACAGCTGAAACAACACTGGGAGCTGAAATTGGCGGACAGCAATACCTGAAAAGAGCGCTAGCTCCGCTTCGTGATTATTACGACGTGATTTTAATCGACTGTCAGCCAACAATGGGTCAGTTAACAATTAACGCACTAGTTGCTTCTCAAGAAGTTATTGTTCCAATGCAGTGCGAATACTTTGCTCTACATGGTTTCATCGAACTTAAGGGAAATCTGGACAAGGTGAAAACTTTCCTGAATCCTGAGCTTCGTCTTATTGGAATTTTGGCAACCATGTATGACAAGAAAACATCTCATAACAGACAAGTTTTAGAACGAATCTTGGAACAATTCCCTGAGGATGTCTTTGAAACAATCATTGCTAAGACGATTCGTTTCCCAGAAACAACCGTTGTGGGTGAACCAATTACTACTTATGCAACTACTTCAGGTGGTGCGGCTTCATACCGCCGCCTAGCCCGAGAACTAATCGCCAGAGGAGGCGCACGATGACACGTAGAGCAAACCTTCCAGGAGCAGATGAACTATTCCGTTCAACAGCACCAGCACTCAGTGCAGTTCCTGCTCAGAGTTCTCAAGAGATTTCAGCACCATTAGTTCCACCAGCGATAGCAACACCTAAAGCTGCTTCGTCAAAGAAGGGTGTTCGCACAATCGCACGCCGTCGCGTAACGACTGTTGATCGTTCGCCATCCGGTCGTGAGCGTCACGACGAGAAGATCACCGTGTACCTATCTCCGGATGAGCTATTTGATCTTGATCAAGCTCGCTTACAACTTCGCGGAGATCTTGGCTTGGCAGTTGATCGTGGTCGAATCGTTCGCGAATCAATCGCTGTGATCATTGCAGATCTCGAAGCTAAGGGCGATCAAAGCATCTTGGCACGCAGACTTCGCGGGCAGTAGAACTACTTGGCGCGTGGGTGCGCCGTTGAATAACTTTCTCGCACCTTATCGATCGTGATCAAGGTATAAATCTGAGTTGTTGTTACAGATGCGTGTCCAAGAAGTTCTTGCACTACGCGAATATCTGCGCCACCATCTAATAAATGTGTTGCGTATGAATGCCTGAACACGTGGGGCGATACATGTTCTTTAATTCCAGCGGCTTGAGCTGCATCTAAAACCATTTGCCAGGCCGATTGTCTAGATAGCCTGCTGCCTCTTGAATTCAGAAACAGAGCAGGATTGTTCTTGGGATTTTTGGCCAACAATCCCGGCCGCACCCGAACACAATAGTTATCAATGGCTTTAACGGCATATGAACCCAAAGGAACAATCCGCTCTTTGGATCCTTTCCCGCGAAGCTTTAATGTTGTGATTTCGCCCTCTGCAGTTGAAACGGTGCTGAGGTCGATCAAGTTAACTCCGATTAATTCACTGACGCGAGCACCACTGCTATACAGCAATTCCAGAAGTGCTTGATCACGCAAGGTGATTGGCTCGCTCTCATTGAATGCCGCACTAATCATCGACATTATTTGTTCGTATGTTAATGCCTTAGGCAATCGGCGAGCACTCTTGCTCGATGCGATCTCTAAAGTTGGATTTGCCATGTCGTACTCTTGTTGTAAATGTTTGAAGAAAGAACGTAATGTTGAATCAACACGATTAACCGTGGCTATTGTCAGCTCTGCTTGGCGCAATGACGCTTCAAAAGCGGTGATTACTCCTGGAGTAACATCACTTAGTCCCTGACCATTGAGAAACATTTTGAATTTCTCAAGGTCGCGCCGATACGCGGCAATCGAGTTTGCAGCCAATCCCCTCTCAATCTGAAGATAATTGAGAAATGAACTGGCAGCGATATCAAAGTTCGGTGCTTGCGTAACCATGCGCTTCTGCGACAGCGGAGTAGTAGGTCTTCCCAACATGCACATTCAAACCCTTGGGAACTCCTACGATCATGATTACCCTTTCGCTTTTATCGCTGCAGCAATCAGACCAATAAAGAGAGGATGAGGTCTCGTTGGACGTGACCGAAGCTCCGGATGAGCTTGCGTGCCTACATAGTAAGGATGCTCCTGTGAAGGTAGTTCCACAAACTCCACGAGATCTAACTCTTTAAACATGCCTGAGAACACAAGACCTGCATCTGAAATTTGATCACGATACAGATTGTTGACTTCATAACGATGGCGGTGACGTTCAGAGACATCAATCGACCCATAAGTGTTTGCAACAACAGATCCAGCCAAAAGATCGGCCTTATAAAGACCTAAACGCATCGTTCCGCCCATATCGGCTTTACCTGATACAACATCTTTTTGATCCACCATCGTCGCAATCACTGGAGTGCCAGAATCAGAAAACTCCGCTGAAATTGCATCTTTTATTCCCGCAAGATTACGTGCAGCTTCTATCACCATGCACTGTAAACCCAAACACAATCCTAAAGTTGGAATCTTGTTTTCGCGGGCAAATTTAAGCGCTCCAACTTTTCCTTCAATACCGCGGATACCAAATCCACCCGGAACGCAGATTGCATCTACATTTTCCAAATGCTTTTTCGCTAATTCTGGCGATTCGCATTCATCACTTGCAATCCAAACAATTTCGATTTTGGCTTCATTAGCAAAGCCGCCTGCTCGAAGCGCCTCGGAAACAGAAAGGTACGCATCCGGTAGATCAATATATTTCCCTACTAGGCCAACCTTGATGTGGTGCTTTGGATGATGAACTTTCTCTAGAAGAGCATCCCATTCACCCCAGACAACATCATGACAATCAAAACTTAAACGCTTTACAACATATGAATCTAATCCTTCGCTGTGAAGCACCTTCGGAATGTCATAAATCGACGGTGCATCAACTGCAGCAACCACAGCTTCTGAATCAACGTCACACATCAATGAAATCTTCTTCTTTACACTCTCTGGAATTTCGCGATCCGAGCGCAGAACTATCGCATCTGGTGCAATTCCGATGCTTCGCAAAGCAGCAACAGAGTGCTGAGTTGGCTTGGTCTTCAACTCTCCTGATGGGCCGATATATGGAACCAAAGAAACATGTAGGTAGAAAACATTGTCTCGCCCCACAGTTTGGCGAATTTGACGAATTGCTTCTAGGAACGGCTGCGATTCAATGTCCCCGACAGTGCCGCCAACTTCAGTGATCACTAAATCGATTTCCGGTCCAGCCATCGCGATGATGCGTTCTTTGATTTCATTGGTGATGTGTGGAATAACCTGAACTGTTTCACCTAAGTACTCACCGCGGCGTTCGCGTGCGATAACTCTTGAATAGACCTGACCTGTTGTGACATTTGCTGAGCCATGAAGATTGCGATCGAGAAAGCGCTCATAGTGGCCGATATCTAAATCGGTCTCTGATCCATCATCAGTTACGAATACTTCACCATGCTGAAAAGGATTCATGGTGCCGGGATCGACATTGAGGTAAGGATCGAGCTTTTGCATTGTTACTCGAATGCCACGGGCTACTAGTAATCGTCCAAGACTTGAGGCTGTGAGTCCTTTGCCCAAACTTGAGGCGACTCCGCCAGTTACAAAAAGGTGTTTCGTTACATGTGCTTGGCCCATGGAAGACAAACCTATCATTTATTTACGGGTAGCTCTTACACCTTCAGCGATAGCAGTTCAGTGGCGTGTTCTCGTG
>JBEINN010000029.1:0-7937 GCA_040378115.1 Candidatus Planktophila sp.
AGGCAAAAGCTGAAGGCAGATTAGGCCTTGTTGATGGTTTACTTAAGGCAATCATTGATATCGACAAGGTCATCAAGATTATTCGCGGAAGCGATGATGCAGCTGCGGCTAAAGATAAGCTGATTAAAGACTTTAAACTAAATGATGAGCAGGCAACATATATCTTGGATATGCCGCTTCGTCGCTTGACCAAGATGAGCAAAATCGAACTCGAAACTGAGCAAAAAGAACTCAAGAGCACAATTGCTGAGTTAACTAAGTTGCTCAAGAGTGAAGATGCAATCAAGGCTCAAGTTTCTGCAGAGTTAACCGCCATTGGAAAGTCATATGCAGCACCGCGTCGTACGCGAATTGGTGCTGCTTAAACCCAGCCGATAGACTTGAGCGTGATTTCAACCCAAGCGCTCGAACTTCGTGCAGGTGCTCGCCTTCTTGTTAAAGGCGTGACTGTTCGTATTAACAGCGGTGACCGCATTGGTTTTGTAGGTCGAAATGGCGCTGGTAAATCAACCCTTGCAAAGGTTCTAGCTGGTGAAAATATGCCGGCAGGTGGTGCTGTAAATCGCACCGGAAAAATTGGTTACCTGCCGCAGGATCCACGTACCGGTGATGAACCGGGAACAGTTATTGATCGCATTCTTTCTGCGCGTGATCTAGATCAGATTGCATCTCGCATGCGTTCAGTTGAAGAAGAAATGGCAACGGCACAGGGTGAAGCTTTGGAAAAAGCGATGGATCGTTACACCCGCGTTGAAGCCGAATTTTCTGCCGCTGGTGGATATGCCGCAACTGCTGAAGCAGAAGCAATTGCAACTTCCCTGGGCGTCACCGAAGCGGTCTTTGCCAACGAACTATCAACACTTTCTGGTGGTCAACGCCGCCGAATCGAACTAGCTCGCATCCTCTTTAGTGGTGCCGAAACCCTTTTACTGGATGAACCAACTAACCACTTGGATGCTGATTCCATTATGTGGCTACGCGAGTTTTTATCAAAGTATTCGGGTGGCTTGGTCATCATCTCTCACGATGTGAACTTGATCGAAACCGTTGTTAACAAGGTTTTTTACTTAGATGCCAACCGTAACTGCATCGATGTCTACAACCTTGGGTGGAAGGCCTACCTGTTACAACGCGAACAAGATGAACACCGCCGCAAGAAAGAGCGCGCTAACGCCGAAAAGCGTGCAGAGATTTTGCAAAAGCAGGGTGAAAAGATGCGTGCAAAGGCATCGAAGGCAACAGCTGCACAAGGCATGTTGCGTCGTGCTGAAAAGCTTCGTAGCGGACTTGATGATGTTCGAGTCGCCGACAAGGTTGCGAAACTTCGCTTTCCAACCCCTGCCCCATGTGGCAAGACTCCGCTTTCTGGTGAAGAGCTTTCCAAGAATTATGGATCACTTGAAATCTTTACCGATGTTTCATGTGTGATCGATAAAGGTTCACGTGTTGTAATTCTTGGGCTTAACGGTGCGGGAAAGACAACGCTGCTACGCATTTTGGCTGGCGAACTTGAATCAGATACCGGAAAAGTTGAACATGGTCATGGTCTAAAAATCGGTTACTACGCCCAGGAGCATGAATCACTTGATTTTGAACGCACGATCTTGGAAAACATGATGTCTGCTACCCCGGATATTCGCGAACCTGAAGCTCGCAATACTTTGGGCTCATTCCTATTCGTCGGCGATGATGTTCATAAGCCAGTTAAAGTCTTGTCGGGTGGTGAAAGAACTCGTTTAGCTTTGGCAGTTCTGGTTGTATCGGCGGCAAATGTTTTGCTGCTTGATGAGCCAACTAACAACTTAGATCCAGCATCTCGTGCTGAAATTCTTGGCGCACTTGCTGAATACCAAGGCTCTGTAATCATGGTTTCTCACGATGAAGGCGCAGTACAAGCGTTAAAGCCAGAGCGTGTGATCTTGTTGCCTGATGGCGATGAGGATTTGTGGAAAGAGGAGTACTTCGACCTAGTTGCTATTGACTAAGCGTCGATGTGATCGCGGTCGATTTCCGCGTTAGCAATGAACTCTTTACGTGGTGCAACATCGCTACCCATCAATAGTTCAAACATCGCCTCTGATGCTGCAGCATCTGAAACCGTAATGCGACGCAAAGTACGAGCATCTGGATCCATAGTGGTTTCCCGCAGCTGATCTGCATCCATTTCGCCAAGGCCTTTGTAGCGCTGAATAGGCTCTTTCCAACGCTTGCCGTTCTTCTTCAAATCTGCAGTTACTTTCTTCATCTCATCATCACTATATGTGTAGATGTAATCGCCCTTCTTGCCTCCCCCGCCCATTACTTCGATGCGGTGCAAAGGTGGGATCGCAGCAAAAACGCGGCCTGAATCAATCAGTGGACGCATGTAGCGATACATAAGGGTTAAAAGCAAACAACGAATGTGCGCACCATCAACATCAGCATCTGACATCAAAATTATGCGGCCGTAGCGTGCTTCATCTAATTCGAATGACTTTCCAGAGCCCGCACCGATTACCTGAATAATCGATCCACACTCTTTATCTTCAAGCATCTGAGAAAGTGATGCCTTTTGTACATTCAAAATCTTTCCACGGATCGGCAGGATCGCCTGGAACTCACTATTGCGAGCAGCCTTGGTTGTTCCAAGTGCCGAGTCACCTTCTACGATGAACAATTCAGTACGAGTTACATCCTCAGAACGGCAATCCGAAAGTTTTGTAGGAAGTGATGAAGATTCAAGTGCGTTTTTGCGACGCTGCAAATCTTTGTGGGCACGTGCGCTAATGCGTGTGCGAGATGCGGCAGCAATCTTTTCTAGAACAAGGCGACCATTAGCTTTATCAATACGCTTTGAAGTATTGAAATACTCTTTCATCTTGTCGGCAACGACCGCAGAAACAATTCGAGTAGCCGCTGCTGTTCCTAGAACTTCTTTGGTCTGGCCTTCAAACTGTGGCTCAGACATACGGACTGTTACGACCGCGGTTAATCCTTCAAGTACATCATCCTTGATGACATCAGCCTCTTTGTTAGCCAGAGTCTTTGTGGAACGAAGTGCCTCGTTTACAACCTTAACTAGCGCTTTTTCAAAACCTACAATGTGCGTTCCGCCCTTAGGGGTGGCAATGATGTTTACAAATGAGCGCTGGGTGGTCTCAAAACCATTACCCCACTTCATCGCAATATCGACTTCCATATCGCGCTCTACTTCTGTTGAAACCATGTGGCCCTTGTCATCTAGAACAGGGACTGTTTCTTGGTAATGGCCAGTGCCGTAAATACGAATGACATCGCCAACAGCCTCATCTGGCTGCAAGAAATTACAGTATTCAGTGATTCCGCTCTTGTGGAAGAAAGTTTCAGTTGTCTTTGTTTTTGTCCGATTGTCATTAACAATCAGCGTTAAACCTGGAACTAAGTAAGAAGTCTGACGCGCACGAGCGTAGATATCTTCAAGGTCTAGTTCGGCTTCCTTAAGGAAAATCTGACGATCACTCCACCACTTAATTCGGGTACCTGTGATCTTTGATGAAATCTTTCCAATAACGCGCAAACCTGATTTTGGTTCAAATGGCGCTTTAGGGCCATCGCCATCAAAAATTCCTGCAGTTCCGCGTTGGAATGACATCCAATAAATCTTTCCATCGCGATCAACTTCTGCATCCAAGCGAGATGCAAGCGCATTTACAACAGATGCACCCACACCATGTAGACCACCAGAAGCTGCGTACGATCCGCCGCCAAACTTTCCACCAGCATGAAGTTTTGTTAGAACTACTTCGACGCCTGTTAAACCTGTCTTAGGTTCTTTATCAACTGGAATTCCGCGACCATCATCATGGACTTCAACTGATCCATCTGATTCAAGATTAATCTCAATTTTCTTGCAATGTCCGGCTAGGGCCTCATCTACAGAGTTATCGATGATTTCCCATAAGCAATGCATAAGGCCGCGTGAATCGGTTGAACCGATGTACATACCTGGGCGTTTGCGAACCGCATCAAGACCTTCGAGTACAGCTAGGTCCTTTGCCGTATAACTATCTTGCAAAGGGGTCGCAACTGCATCATTCTCGGCCATGGGGCGAAAGATTATCTGCCTCACCCCATTTTCCAGCGTAAGCGCGCCCAAAAAGTTCTCAGATATTGGGATTTGTCGACTCTCAGAGTTAATTCAGTGTTAATTCGTGAAATTAAATCAATATTAACGAGCGGGGAATAAATAAATGTGGTTTCCTGTTCCATAGGAGTACACGGAAACGGAGAGAGAAATGACAGAACAGTTGTTGCTTGAATCAGTACCTCTTAACGCCCTTGATCGTTGCGATCGATGCGGCGCTCAGGCATACGTCCGTGCAGTGCTCCTTAACGGCGGAGAATTGATGTTCTGTGCTCACCACGGCAAGGAATACGCTGAAAAGCTAAAGCCAATTGCTGCAAAGATTCAAGATGAATCAGAAAAGCTGATTGAATCTAAGAACTAATCTTTTTTATCGAGAAGGCCCTTATGCGAACCATCGCAGAAGGGCTTTTCTTGTGAGTGGCCACAACCGCAAAACTTTGGATTTTCAATAGTTTCGGTGACATTGCCTTCAGAATCAACGATGTCAATCGTTCCAGTTACACGGATAGATCCGCTCTTTGGATTAATGAAAACCTTTGGGTTGCTCACGACTTATTTTTAATCTAGATAGTCGCGCAGAACCTGGCTGCGTGATGGGTGACGAAGCTTAGACATTGTCTTTGATTCAATCTGGCGAATACGTTCACGAGTAACTCCGTAAACCTTTCCGATCTCATCAAGAGTCTTTGGCTGTCCATCAGTTAAACCAAATCGCATTGCAACTACGCCTGCTTCACGCTCGGACAAGGTGTCTAGCACCGAGTGCAACTGCTCTTGTAGCAATGTGAATGAAACGGCATCGGCTGGAACAACCGCTTCGCTATCTTCAATCAAATCACCGAATTCAGAATCTCCTTCTTCACCCAATGGTGTGTGAAGTGAGATTGGCTCGCGACCGTACTTTTGAACTTCGACAACCTTTTCAGGTGTCATATCCAGTTCCTTAGCTAGCTCTTCAGGGGTCGGTTCGCGGCCAAGATCCTGAAGCATCTGGCGCTGTACGCGTGCCAACTTGTTAATAACTTCAACCATGTGAACAGGGATACGGATCGTACGAGCCTGGTCAGCCATCGCACGGGTAATCGCCTGGCGAATCCACCATGTGGCATATGTCGAGAACTTGTAACCCTTTGTGTAATCGAACTTTTCAACCGCACGGATCAGACCCAAGTTACCTTCCTGGATCAAGTCCAAGAACAACATTCCACGACCGGTGTAACGCTTTGCAAGGGAAACAACCAAACGAAGGTTTGCTTCGAGCAAGTGATTCTTTGCGCGCTTTCCATCTTCAACTAGCCATTCCAGTTCGCGCTTGTACTTCTTATCAAGCTTCTTCTCGTGCTTGAGTTTTTCTTCGGCGAAAAGACCAACTTCTACGCGTGTAGCAAGCTCTACTTCAAGCTCTGCATTAAGTAATGCAACGCGGCCGATCTGCTTTAAATAATCCTTAACAGGGTCTGCCGTTGCTCCCGCAGTCATAACTGTCTGGGCAGGTGCATCATCTTCTTCAGATGCCTTTAATGTAAATGCGTTCTCTTCATTGCCTTGGTTCGCATCATCGGATGCAAGATCTACAACACGTGGCTGATTTCCCTTATCCTCTTCTTCGCTGTCGATAATTTCGACAACTTCCTTGATCAGGGTTTCTACATCTTCAAGCTCTACTTCTTCAAGCTCTACTTCTTCGCCATCAATCTTTGTAACAATTGCCTTGCCAGTTTTTGCATCAATCTTTGGTGCTGCCTCAATTTTGGCTGGTGCAGTCTTTGGCACGATTAGTTCGTATTCGGCCTTCTTTAGAATTCTGTATGGGGATCCAAGACCACTCTTTCGGAGTTTTTCAACCAATACTGGAACTTCTATTGCGAGCGCACGAGCCTCATCTACTAGGGCCTTGTCAGCCTTCTTAGGAATTCGATGTATGAAAGCAACACCACGAGAATCTAGCTCGGTAAGAATTTCTTTCTGGCGAAGCACCGCATTTTTGGCATCAACAATTTGCTGTACATCCTTAGCGGTTAAATCTTTTTTCAGTTCAACCTTCTTCGCAGGTGCAACTTTCTTAACAGCTGCTGCTTTTTTGACTGCAGCCTTCTTCACGGGTGCCGCTTTTTTAGCGGGCGCAGCTTTTTTAGCCGCGGCCTTCTTTGCAGGTACGCCCTTCTTTGCAGGTGCGGCTTTCTTTGCCGGTGCGGCCTTCTTTGCAACAGATTTCTTAGCTGGTGCTACTTTCTTGGATGAAGTTTTTGCTTTCATCTTGTTTTTGAGCGCACTAAATACAGCCACAATTGTCCTTTGATTTATTTCAGCGAAGCCGCTGAAGCGATAGGTATATTATAATTTGTCCACAGGCATAAATGCACATCCAAAAGGCCTATTTGGCCAGATTTAAAGCCTCTCTGATCACATTTCCCACACTCTCAACCTCAACCAGAAAGCCGTCATGGCCAAATGGGCTTGAAATGGTCACCAATGGGGCTGCAGCAGGGGCTAATTCGGCAATTTCAGCCTGTAGACGCACTGGAAAGAGTCGATCGGTATCAATTGATACAGCAACCACCGGAACCTGGATAGTGGCCAAAGCAGCGCCTACTCCTCCGCGCTCGCGGCCGAGGTCGTGGCTATTCATCGCTTCTGTCAGGGCGATATAGGTATTGGCATCAAAGCGTTGTGCAAGTTTGCTGGCTTGGTGGTCAAGATATGACTCAACGGCATAGCGCCCCGTGTCATCTCCCTGCATCTGGCGCCCGAATCGAATATCCATTTCAGCTTCAGTTCGATATGTCAGGTGTGCAATGCGTCGGGCGATTCCCATTCCTTCGTCGGGACCCATTTCTTGTTCGTAGTAATCACCTTTGTTGAAATGTGGGTCGGATTTAATTGCCCGAATTTGAATTGATGCCGTTGCGATTTGATCACCAGTTGCAACTGCAGATGATCCAATTGTGCAAATAGCACCAACGCGATCTGGCAACTGCACCGCCCACTCCAATGCACGCATTCCACCAAGGGATGGACCGACGGCTAGCTTGTACTTTTGAATTCCTATCGCATCGGAAAATGCAACTTCTGCATTGACCATGTCTCTAATTGTTAAAGTTGGAAAACGCGAACCCCAACGCTTTCCATCAGGTGCAATTGAAGATGGCCCCGTTGATCCTTGGCAACCACCAATAACATTAGGGCAGACAACAAAGTATTTGTCGGTATCAAAAGGTAATCCAGGGCCAACCATTGAAGGCCACCAACCAGGAACATCTGACCAGCCAGTCATCGCATGATTAACTAAAATCGCATTGTCTTTTGCTGCGTTTAACTGACCCCATGTTTGATATGCGATGGTGACTTCCGGCAAAGTTTCGCCATTTTCAAGAAGTAAAAAACCAATCTTGATGAACTTTCGTTCACCCGGATCATCTGTTTCTAGCCATGCTCCTGTTGAAACCATTGCAATAAACATCCTTAACCGCACTTGTCGCACCTGTTGCATTAGCTGCAAAGACCGACCTGTTCGTCACCCGGAGCACCCCGCCGCGGTGGAGGGTTGCCGCCTACTAAGCCGGGGCTAATTCATAGGACTCGTGAACGGTGTAATTCTAGCGACTAGGCCTGAAAAATCCCAGCGGTTACTTTGGGGTGAAGCTCCTTTCTCATCGCCGCAAAAGCAGCCGCAGGCCAACATGAACCAAAGACTCGTCGCAACAAAATGGTTAAGGCGTACTTTGGATCATCTGTTGTTGCTCGATCCAGTGCGCGATATGCCAGCTCACTATCTCCCCGTTCGTAGGCCAAAGTCGATAATAAACACGCAACAGGGGCAACAAAACCGACA
>JBEINN010000150.1:0-2511 GCA_040378115.1 Candidatus Planktophila sp.
GCGGGTAGACTTAGCAACTCATGGTGGACGTAGCTCAGCTGGTAGAGCACCCGGTTGTGGTCCGGGATGTCGCGGGTTCGAGCCCCGTCGTTCACCCCAAGTTTTAAATTCGGAATTACCCTTGCACCAATAAGTAGAGAGCCGGACTGAAATGATTTTCGACGTCGTTGTTGAAATCCCAGCAGGATCGCGTAACAAGTACGAAATCGACCACATCACCGGTGAGGTGCGCCTGGATCGCATGCTCTTCACATCAACTCGTTATCCCTACGACTATGGCTTTGTTAAGAACACACTGTCCCAAGATGGCGATCCACTAGATGCGCTCATCATGTTGGATGAGCCGACTTTCCCTGGTTGCGTTGTTTCATGTCGTGTAATCGGCATGCTCAATATGACTGATGAGGCTGGCGGAGATGACAAACTGCTCTGTGTGGCAGCAGGAGATGTTCGCAAGTCTTATCTTCAGGACCTCAACGATGTCCCTGCCTACGAATTATCTGAAATCAAGCATTTCTTTGAGGTCTACAAGACCCTTGAACCTGGAAAGTCGGTTCAAGGAGGCGAATGGGTTGGCCACGATGAAGCAGAGTTAGAAATCAACGCTTCATACGCCCGCTTCAAAGACTCTCACTGATACTTTTTCTCTCTAGGAACAACACATACGTTCCTTAAGGAGAGAATGTGATTAACAGCGGCGATACAGCGTGGGTGCTTGCAAGCGCAGCACTGGTCTTGTTTATGACTCCAGGCTTGGCAATTTTTTATGGCGGAATGGTGCGTGCAAAGAGCGCGCTAAACATGATGATGATGTCATTTGCCGCAATCGGAGTCACAACAATTATTTGGGTTCTTTATGGATACTCACTCACCTTCGGAACATCACAAGGTGGATTCATCGGAGATCTTGGACATATTGGTTTGTCTGGAACATTGGATCAAGTTGTTGGCGCAGAAGGTCATCAAATTCCAACCCTTGCATTTGCGATGTTCCAATTAACCTTTGCAATTATCACCGTCGCACTTTTATCTGGTGCAATCGCAGACCGCGCTAAGTACGGTTCCTGGGTGTTGTTTGTTGCAGCCTGGGTAACTCTTGTTTACATCCCTGTTGCTCACTGGGCCTTTGCAAGCCAAAGCGGCACCGGTGGTTGGATCATCGACAAACTAGGAGCACTGGATTTTGCTGGTGGAACAGTTGTTGAAATTAACTCTGGTGCAGCAGCTCTTGCTCTTGCAATTGTTTTAGGAAAGCGCGATGGCTTCAGACGCGATCCAATGCGCCCACACAACATGCCACTAGTACTGCTTGGCGCAGGAATTCTCTGGTTTGGATGGTTTGGCTTTAACGCAGGAAGCGCGCTATCTGCAGGCTCTCTTGCAGCAACAGCGATGATCAATACCCAAATCGCATCTGCTGCTGCTGCAATGTCATGGATTACCTTTGAAAAGTTCCGTGACGGAAAGGCGACAACGCTAGGCGTTGCATCAGGTGCAATTGCCGGTGCGGTTGTTATTACCCCTGCATGTGGTTACGTCAATCCAATTGGAGCTTTAATCCTTGGATTAATTGCAGGTGTTGCATCCTCATACGCGGTTTCTCGCAAATACAAGTTTGGGTATGACGATTCGCTCGATGTTGTCGGAGTCCACGGTGTTAGCGGAATCGTTGGAATGATTGGTATTGGCTTGTTTGCAACTGCAACAGTTAATGCGACCGGCAAGGAAGGGTTGTTTATTAACGGCTCCCCCGATCTATTGATAAAGCAACTGATTGCGATAGTGGCGGTCGCAGCATTCTCATTCTGCGCGACATGGCTCATTGCAACAGTCATCACACGCACCATCGGATTTAGAGTTCCTCGCGAAGAAGAGCTCACAGGTCTAGATACGACCTACCACGCAGAGTCTGCGTATGACATCACTGGAAATTCAAACCGGTACTAGGCACGAGAAAAGAGATAACAATGAAGCTCATAACAGCGATCGTTAAGCCTTCAAAGGTTGATGATATCAAGCGTGCTTTACAGGCAGATGGCGTTCATGGAATGACCGTCTCTGAAACCCGCGGTTTTGGCCGTCAAAAGGGACACACTGAAATTTACCGTGGTGCTGAATACACAGTTGATTTCATTCCAAAAGCGCGCATCGAAGTACTTGCAGATGATGCCGAGTGCGATCACATCGTTGACTTAATTGTTAACACCGCAAACACCGGTTCTATTGGCGATGGAAAGCTATGGGTTTCTCCGATCGACACCGTTGTACGTATTCGTACCGGCGAGCGCGGAAGTGATGCTCTTTAAGAAGTAGGCAACGCCTTTTCTGGACAGCTCTTCAGGATACGAACCATCGCCTCCTTTTCAGGGGCGGTAAACCACAACCTGTATTTGATCTTTACCGCGATCTGTCGTGACACATAATCACAGCGGTAACTCTTCAATGGTGGCAACCAGGTTGCCGCATCTCCATCACCCTTTTGTGAATTTAATCTTCCCTTAACCGCCAATA
>JBEINN010000058.1:0-5628 GCA_040378115.1 Candidatus Planktophila sp.
AACCTTTGATCTCGCTCACGCCCAAGCAAATTTCGACAGTGCCCGGAAACTCATTATCGAGTTAGGTGCGACTGTGGTCGGACCAGCAGAGCTAGTTATGACCGTCGAAGATGTAGCAGCTGTGACGCTTCCAGATGCAGATCTTCACATTTTGTTTATGGCTTCATTTTCCGATGCATCACCGGCTGTAGAGCTTCTAGGAAAGGTGAAAGGCCCAGTTCTTGGTTGGTCAATGCGCGAACCTGGCGAAGTTGGCGAACGGCTAAAGCTCAATTCGATGTGCGGAGTTAATCTTGCTGCGCACGCGCTAATGAATGTTGGTCAATCAATTCGCCATATTCATGGAAATGCTGATGAACCACAAGTCCGAGCCGCAATTAAAGCTGCGCTCGCAGGAAAGTTACCAGAGGCAACAACTCCTAAAAATGTAACTGGCAAACTTGGTACAGAAACGGATGCACAAAAAGCTTTTGATTGGCTGAAAGGAAAAAAGATTGGCGCAGTAGGAGATGCTCCAATCGGGTTTACTCCATGTGTTTACGATGCACAGCAAATCCGTTCTCTTTTTGGTTTGGATATCCGACAAATAAGTATCGATGATGCTTTCGGAAAGATTTCAGAGGTTAAAGAAGAAGTCCGCGAACTTGCATATGCAGGAGCGCTTGCTGCCCAGCCTTCACTTGCATCAGTAAATATTGATGAAGCAAAAAAGGTTTATGGAGTAGAAGTTGCGCTAGATAAATGGCGTGAAGATGAGCTACTTGATGCAATTGCGATTCGTTGCTGGCCAGAGTTTCCAACAGAAATGGGAGCCTGCATTTGTTCATCACTTGGACGCCTTGCAGATCGCGGCACCGTTACGACATGTGAACGAGATGTTCTAGGTGCTGTAACCATGATGATGTGTGAAGCACTTGGTTCTGATGAAAACTATTTAGTGGACATCGTTGACCTGGATGCTTCACAAGGTTTAGTGCGTTTGTGGCACTGTGGTTCTGCAGCGACAAAGCTAGCCGCTGATCCAAACAACGCAACGCAATCAACACACTGCAACCGCAAACTTGGCGTTGCAGGTAATTTTCCGCTCAAGACCGGACCAGTAACGCTGTTCCGTATTGATCGGGATGTAGATCCGAGCAATCGCACGGGTTTACGCATGGTTGTGAGCCGAGGGGAATCAATCCCAGCTCCCAATCACTTCCAAGGCAATACAGCAACGGTAATCACTGAACCTGATGCCGCTGCTTTAGTAAATGGAATAGTCACAGGCGGATATCCGCATCACTTGGTCATCTCGTGGATCGACGTGAGACCGGGCATTCGTCAAATGGCAACGATGTTAGGGATACCCCTCACAGAATGGTAAACAACTACAACCAACCCTCGAAAGCAAGGATAAAAATGAAAACTAAAGGAACAAATTCCTTCAGTGCTCGTCGTATCGGTGCTGTTGCTGCAATTGCGTTTGCACTTGTTGCAACATTACTTCCATCGGCGTTTGCAGCTGGAGAAGCTTTTGGTAAGGCTTGCACAGTTGAAGGCGCAAGCACAGGAACTAGCAATACTTCACTTGTTTGTAAAGCAGGCTCAAATGGCAAGTTAACTTGGCAGCGAGTTCGTCTGGCTAGTGCATATGGTGCACCAGCACCTGCACTACGTGCACCTAAGGGAAGTATCGAATTCCATCACTGGCGTGGTGCTGAAGATGGAGCAACATTTGATAAAATTATTGCTCTCTTTGAAGCGCGAAATCCAGGTGCAAAGATTAAGCAAGTCGTAATGCCTTCTGGTGATTACACAAATCTTGGTTACTCAAAGATCAGAACTAATAACAAGGCAGCAGTATTCGCAACTTTCCGTGGTTCACAGTTTGTGCAGTTTGCAAAGGGTGACATGATGACGGATCTGACTGCAGAGCGCTTCACTCGTCAAAATGTTATCGCTAATGGTTTGATCCCAGGTCAATATGAAGGAAAGCAACTTGGAATTCCTCTTCACTATCTATTTAACAATCCTGTGTACAACACAGAGATCTTTGCTAAAGAAAAGTGGGAACTACCAAAGAATTTCACAGGACTACTTAATTGGTGTAAGGCAGCTAAGGCTGCTGGTTACACACCTCTAGCCTGGTCAGGTGGCTTCCGTCCAAATGCTGGTCAAATGCTCAATTCGATGCTCATGAATAGCGCACCAAATTATGCAACCCTTGAGAAGCGAATTGAGGACATTGATACAGGTAAGGCAGATCTTCAGACCGCTTGGTTTAAGGATATGGCTGGCCGCTACAAGCAGATGGCAGATGCAAAATGCTTCCCAGATAACGCAACTGGCGTAACAGATGCAGCAGCTATCAACCTATTTGCTACAGGAAAGTCTCCTGTTATTCCAACAGGTTCATTCCAGATGGGTGCGATCAAGACTGTAAATCCAGCTATGACCGGAAAAATGCAGCTGTTCTCATTGATCACAACAGATGAGAAGCCTCAGTATGTAGGTATTCAGAACAATACTTTCATTTTGAGCGTAAACAAGAATGCAAGCACAACAGATCAAAAGATCGCTCGCGCTTTCATTTCATTCATGCTAACCGGTGAAATTGCATCAATTTATGCAAATGGAACCTCTCAGCATGTGAACGTGCTCGATGCAACATACACAAACCAGGACCTCATTAATACATCTGTATGGCAATCAAAGAAGACCCTATTAGCTCCACGATTCTTGTGGCTAAACCAGGGTGTTCGCGATCTCATGGAAGATGCATTAATCGCAATCGTTGGCGGTAAGCCAATAGATGCAACTCTAGAAGATTACTCAAAGCAAATTAAGCAGAAGTTGAGCTAATCATTCTCAATTCAAAGATGGCGAGCAGCCCCCTAAAGAAATTTAGTGGGGCTGCTCGGCCTTCCTTTAAGAAGCGTCATTCAATTCAGGGCTCAAAAAAGGCGCTGTATTGGATGTCTTTGCCTGCACTCAGTCTTTATGTTTTTCTCTTTCTAATGCCCGTGCTTAATAACTTGAGATATGCATTAACTAAGTGGGATGGAATTGAAGAGCCAGAGTTTGTTGGCTTGGATAACTTTAAAAAACTTGCCACAGATGATGATCTAGCCACAAAGGTTCTAGGAAACAACATCGAATTCATGTTTTGGGTAGTTATATTTCAAACCGGATTTGCACTTTTATTTGCAACTTATTTAGTTAAAAACACCAGAACTACTTTATTCTTTAGAACTTTGTTCTTTTTCCCAACGATTTTATCCTCAGTCTCTGTAGCAATGATTTGGCTCTTTTTATATGACCCAAATTACGGTGCAATAAACACAACCTTCAAGAAGATTGGGCTTGATTCTTTTGCCCTCAATTGGCTCGGAAGCGAAAACTCCGCGTTGTATGCCATTATCTTCGTGCAAGTTTGGTTTCACACGGGCCAAATGATGGTTATCTATATCGCGGGGCTTCAGCAGATTCCAGCCGAATTGTATGAAGCTGCAAATGTTGACGGAGCTAGCAGGTGGCAGCAATTCAAGTCAGTCACTTGGCCAATGGCCCTTCCAACAAGTGCGGTAGTTGTTGCTTATACAACAATTCAATCTTTCCGAGCATTTGATTTAGTGTATGCAACTACTCAAGGTGGACCGAACAATGAGACATCAATTTTGACCACAATGATTTTCCAGACCGCGTTTAATGAATTCAGATTTGGATACGCAGCTTCGCAATCAATAATCATGGTCATAATGATTTTCCTGATTACCGGTCTGCAGAAGAGAATTTTAAGGACGAGGTATTAAGCATGATTTATAAAATTTCTCGCTGGATAGGCCTCACAATATTCTCACTCCTCATCCTTGTTCCATCCACCATGGTTGTGTTGGGAACTTTCAAAACAGATCTGGAGATATATGACTCTCCGATGGCCTTGCCACTTAATTGGACCTTAGACAATTACAGGCGCTTACTGGACGATGGAGAAATCCTTACAAATTTTAAGAACAGTATTTTAGTAACATCGCTATCAGTGATTATAACCTTGGTATTTGCAAGCATGGTTAGCTTTGCTATTGCAAGAATGATGAATGTTACAGGTAAGGTACTTTTTGTTCTCTTTTCATTAGGTTTAGCCATTCCTGGTCAAGTCAACATCATTCCTATTTACCTGCTTTTCAATGACTTAGGACTGACAAACACATATCACGGATTGATCGCAGTAAATGTTGTTGCAACACTTCCGATATCTGTTTTCATTCTCACATCATTTTTCAAAGAAATTCCAAATGAAATGTATGAAGTTGCCTCAATTGACGGTGCAACTCATTTCAGGGTTTTTCGTTCGATTGCCCTTCCGTTGTCTAGACCAGCCTTAGGTGCAACCTCAATTTTTCTCTTTGTGATTTGTTGGAACGACTTGCTTTTCCCACTTCTGTTGATTACAGAAAGTGCTAAAAAGACATTACCTCTGGCTTTGTTGGATTATCGGGGTGAGTACGCAACAAGTTTCAGCATGATCTTTACTGCAGTCTTAGTTGCTTCAATCCCGATGGTGATTATGTATCTAGCTATGCAAAAATCATTCGTTGCAGGACTTACTGCTGGCGCTGTGAAGGGTTAGACCTTGAGTATCTTGAGTGTTAATTCTGAGCCCAAGCGCGCCTCAAGAATTGCCACCCAACTAGTTGAGCTCATTGAGCTTCAAAAGCTTTTGCCAGGAGACAAATTACCCCCAGAACGTCAGCTGGCAGAATTACTTGAAGTAAGTCGACCTAGTTTGCGAGAAGCTCTGCATATTTTGCAGGCACAGGGAGTTGTTCAGATAAAGCATGGACAAGGAACATTTGTTCAAGAACCAGTTGTAGCGCAAGAGCTCCGCGCATCGGTGATGACAAAGACTCATGGACTCAATGAGCTTTTTGATGCTCGTGAAGTACTTGAAGTCCCGGCCGCTAAGTGGGCCGCAGAAAAAGCCACAAAAGAGGATATTCGTTTACTTCGTGCAACCCTCAATCAGATAGACACGATTACATCTATTAAACCAATTGATTTTGATCAATTACAAGCGCTAGATGCCAAGTTTCACTTATCTATCGTTGGCATTGCAGGTAATCGATTTATTAACCAAACACTGAATGTACTTCAAGATGTTATGAGGATGTCTATGGAGACAACCTTACGTTTACCAGGACGTTCTGAAATTTCACGCAATCAGCACATTGAGATTTTGGCTGCTATCGAAAGTGGCAATGGAGAGCTTGCTTCTAAGTTGACTCTTCAACATATATCGGGTGCTCGTGCAACAGCTTTGGCAGATGCAAAATTGAGAGAGAACAATTGAGTTCCATTCAAGCTGTATGCGTTGGTGTAATCACAATGGATACGGTTGCATCAGTCGATAGATATCCCGGTGAAGATGAAAGAGTTCTTGCAAATGAAATTGTCCGCGCAGGTGGTGGGCCAGCCGCAGTTGCCGCGGTAACAATAAGTCGCTTGGGTATCAAGAGTGCGATAGTTGGAACTATTGGTGATGATGCAGATGGCAAAGAAGTTTTACGAATCTTTGCGCGAGAAGGCGTAGACACATCAGGAGTTTCGATTGGCACATCAGCAACTGCCGGAAGTGTGATCGTTGCA
>JBEINN010000073.1:0-4958 GCA_040378115.1 Candidatus Planktophila sp.
GATAATGCTGATGGTTGCATCATCTTCGAGGACGCCAAAAAGAGGATCTTGGCCTAAGCCAGCGTCAGGACCTGGGGTGAATCGAACAATGCGCATTGCACAATTCTATCGGTTACTCAGCGTCTTCAATCTCTTCTTCAAGCCGTTCAACCAAAACAGATGAAATTCTGCGTCGACGGCCAAGTGGGCGCTCTGAAGTAATTGCCCAACCTTCCCAAGAGATAGTCGATCCAGCGATCGGAACGCGGCCTAATTTTTGAGCCATTAATCCACCAACGCTGTCGATATCTTCGTAATCACTTTTTTCAATATCAATTTTTAGCTCATCCGCTAAATCTTCAATATGTAGCGATGCTCTGGCACGAGCCTTGTCATCTGTTAGCCAGATGAACTCTTCTTCAGCATCATCAAATTCATCCTCAATCTCACCCACAATTTCTTCGATGATGTCTTCGATGGTGATAATTCCAGCTGTTCCGCCGTATTCATCAACAACGATTGCAAGGTGAATCTGGTTCTTCTGCATCTCTTTTAACAAATCATCGGCCATCTTGATTTCAGGAACAAAATTAGCTGGTCGCATATGCTGCTCAATTGTTTCGCTTTGCTCAGCCTCGTGATGATCCAGAGCACGCTTTGCAAGATCTTTTACATACACAATTCCAACGATGTTATCGATACTGTCGCCAATAACTGGAATACGTGAATATCCGCTTCGCAGCGCTAGCGATAGACCTTGACGCAAACTCTTATCTTTTTCTACCCACACCATATCTGTGCGCGGAACCATAAGTTCTCGAACAAGGGTGTCACCCAGTTCAAATACCGAGTGAATCATTTCGTGTTCATCTGATTCTACTAAGCCGCGCTCGTGCGCCTGATCTACAAGATCACGGAGTTCGGCTTCAGAGGTAAACGGGCCTGAGCGAAAACCCTTACCTGGGGTCATTGCATTTCCAACAGAAATCAAAATCTTTGTAACAGGTCCCAACAAGAAAGCCATTCCGTAGGCCACAATTATTCCGTAACGAGCATATTTGTGTGGCTGTTGCTTACCAAGTGTGCGCGGACCAACGCCTACGACAACATATGAAAGTACAACCATAATTGCAACGGTCAATGCCATTGCTTGAGCTGATGAGTAATTACGAAGCAAAATAACAGCAAGCAAAACAGTCGCAGTAAATTCGCAGAGCTTTCGAACAAGCAGAATTACATTGAGGTAGCGAGCAGGTTGAGCACTGTATTTGCGTAGTAACGCTCCCCCGCGCTTGCCCTCTAGTTCATCAATCACCACACGTGAAATTGAAGTAAGTGCTGATTCGCTCGCGGCAAGAAACCCTGCAAAAATAAGCAGAAGAATGATGCTAACTATTGCTATCGGACTCATGATCTCTTTTCCCAATCGGTGACTATTTTTTCCTGCAAATCAAACATGGTTTTTTCTTCAGCCTTATCAGCATGGTCATAACCAATAATGTGAAGCAATCCATGAGTAGCCAAGATATAGATCTCGTGTTCAGTTGAATGTCCCTGTGTTAATGCTTGGGCTGCTGCCACAACAGGGCTAATCACGATATCGCCCAGGGTTACCGCTTCACCCGGTTCTTCTGGCATATCCATGGGAAATGACAAAACATCGGTTGTTCCTGGTTCATCCATCCACTTAACATGAAGTTCGGTCATGTAATCATCTTCAACAAAGGCGATGTTTAAATCGCATTCAGGATTAAGGTCCAACGCTTTCATAGCGTGTGTCATCAGGGAGGTCATTTCAGCGGTTGGAACTAGCTGGCCTGAAGTATTAGTAACTTCAATAGTCATTTATTTCCGAATCGGACGCAATGCTTGTCGTTGTTCATCAAATTTGTCATAGGCCCGCACGATGTCCCCGATCAAACGGTGACGCACAACATCTTCGGCGGTTAGTTCTAGGAATGCGATGTCATCAATGTCTTTCAAGATATCTCTAATCACGCGAAGACCTGAATTCTGTCCGTTAGGTAGATCGATTTGAGTTACATCTCCCGTAACAACCATCTTTGAACCAAAGCCAAGACGGGTTAAAAACATCTTCATCTGCTCGGGTGTGGTGTTTTGAGCTTCATCTAAAATCACAAAAGCATCATTTAATGTGCGACCACGCATGTATGCAAGGGGTGCAACCTCGATAACACCTGACTGCATCAGACGCGGTATCGAATCGATATCGATCATGTCATGCAACGCATCAAATAATGGACGCAGATAAGGATCAATCTTCTCGCTCAGAGTTCCGGGCAAGAATCCAAGGTGCTCCCCTGCTTCAACTGCAGGGCGGGTCAAGATAATTCGGTTGATCTTCTTTGCATTAAGGGCGGCAACTGCCATCGCCATTGCAAGATATGTCTTTCCTGTTCCTGCTGGGCCAATTCCAAAAGTGATTGTGTGATCTTCAATCGCATCTACATATCGCTTTTGGTTTGCAGTCTTTGGTCGAATTGTTCGTCCACGGTTGCTAACAATGTTGAGCGACATAACCTCTGCTGGGTGATCAGCTGGCTTGTGTTCCAACATTTCGATCGCACGGCTGACCGCATCCACATTCAGGATATTGCCACTGCGAATAACAACCATTAATTCGTTAAAGAGATTTTCTAGCTTGGCGCAATCATCATGAGGGCCACGTAAAGTGATTTCGTTTCCGCGAACGGTGATGTTGACCGAAGGGAATGCCGCTTCGATTGTTCGTAGATTTCCATCATGCGGACCAACAACAGCAACCATCGGAATGGCGATTGGTACGGTGATTAGCGTTCGCTCCATATGAGGGTAAATCTATCTTTAACCGGGTGGCCATGCCATTGGACGGCCGCCCAACAGATGCAGGTGAGCGTGGAAAACACTCTGTCCCGCGTCAACACCGGTGTTAAAGATAGTTCGATACCCATTAAGGCCGCGTTCTGTGGCGATCTGGTCTGCGGCCAAGAAAAGGTCGGCGGTGATGGTCGCGCTATTGCGTGCAACCCCTGCTGCGTTTTCTGTGTGCAAGGTAGGTATCAACAAAACATGTGTTGGTGCTTGAGGATTTAAATCATTAAATGCAATGACGTTTTCATTGCGCAACACGATGTCCGCGGGGATTTCACCTTCAATGATTTTACAAAAAATGCAGTCGGGATCTAAAGCCACGTAATTACCATACCTTCAAAAGTGCAGAAACTGCTGAAACCGCTGCGATGCCAGCATGGGCCGAACGCAAAACTGGGCGACCCATCAACGCAACTTTGGCGCCTGCGCTTTCAAAGGCGGCAAGCTCCTCGTCGGTTAATCCGCCTTCTGGGCCGATGATGATTAAGAGGTGCTGAACATTGTGTGAAGAGATCTGATCAGAAAGCTTATGTGTTGCGCTCTCATGAAAGGCAATAGCTAAGTCGCTGAGCTTTATCGCTTCACAAATTTGGGTGGTAGTTGCGAGCTCTGTAACCTCTGGGATTCTAAAGCGTCGTGATTGCTTACTTGCTTCACGCGCAGTAATTGCAAACTTATCAGTACCTTTTCCAATGCTACGAGTTGCTGCCCAAGGAACAATGCGGTCCACGCCAGCCTCAGTTAATAGCTCAATTGCCTCTTTTGATCGATCACCCTTTGGTAGAGCCTGCACAACAGTAATTGTTGTTGCCAACGCTTCTTGAAAACCGGAATCGATTACTTGTACCTGCATAGATTTCTTTGAAACTTCAACAGCCTTCACCTGTGACCAAGCACCATTGCCATCGCCAAGCATAAATTCGGCACCTGGTTGCATGCGCAAAACACGGATCGCATGGTTTGCATCTTCATTTGCGAATTCGTAGTGAGCGCCAACCGTTGTTGGTAGATCAGCTACGAAAAAGAGGGTGAACATTACTTGTTGAACACTCCCTTGATTTTGCTAAAGATCGAACCATCTTGGCCCTTGACGTGGGCATCGCTCGATTTTTCACCACGCAGATCTGCAAATTTATGAAGTAGAGCTTCTTCTTCTTTATTCAGTTTTGTAGGCGTGTGTACTTCGACATGAACAATTAAGTCTCCGCGATCGCCACGACGCAAACGGGTCATTCCCTTTCCTTTGATAACAACAGGCGTTCCGCTCTGTGTTCCCGCTTTAATGTTGACATCAACGGGGCCATCTAAAGATTCAACGGTGACAGTTGTGCCAAGTGATGCGGCAACCATGCTGATATCAATTTGCATGTGCAGGGTGTCCCCGTCACGTACTAAATACTCGTGTCGTTCTTCAACGATTTCAACGTATAGATCGCCTGCTGGTCCCCCGCCTGCGCCAACTTCTCCGCGGCCAGACATCTGAATTCTGTTTCCAGTTTCTACACCTGCAGGAATTTTCACATCGATTGTTTGACGGCTACGGACTCGACCTTCGCCAGCACATTCGCGACATGGGCTCTTGATAACACTTCCGTATCCATTGCATGTATTGCATGGTCGTGAAGTCATTACCTGACCAATAACTGAGCGAACTACCTGTTGTGTTTCACCACGTCCCTTACACACCAAACACATTTCTGGATGGTCGCCATCTTGGCATCCAGTACCTGTGCACTTAGGACAAACAACAGCTGAATCAACGGTTATCTCGCGCTCTGTTCCAAAGCAGGCTTCGTTGAGATCAACTTGAATACGAATAAGCGAATCTTGACCTGCACGCGTTCTAGGTCGTGGACCGCGAGATCCTCCGCCACCAAAGAATGCATCCATGATGTCGCTAAAGCCGCCACCAAAGTTTGCTCCACCGAATCCGCTGCCACTCATGTCATAGCTCTGACGCTTTTGTGGATCACTTAATACATCGTAAGCCTCAGTGACTTCCTTGAACTTTTCTTGGGTATGCGGATCGGGATTTACATCAGGGTGTAATTCACGTGCAAGCTTGCGATACGCCTTCTTAATTTCATCCGCAGTTGCACCTCTGGTCA
>JBEINN010000006.1:0-13616 GCA_040378115.1 Candidatus Planktophila sp.
CCGGGAAATCCATAATTGGTTCGCCTTTTAGCGCACCCTTCATAAATTGTGTCCAGATACGAGCGGGGAAAGAACCACCAGTCAGTGAAGTCATTCCACCAATTCCGTTGAGGGATTGGGTTGCGTTATCACGGAAGAATGAAACCGATGCGGCGATCTGTGGTGTGTAAGCGCTAAACCAAGCAGATGCGTTTGATTGGGATGTTCCGGTTTTACCTGCAACTGGTCGACCTAGTGCAAGAGCTGCCGCGCCTGTACCGCCCGTGATAGTTCCTTTAAGAGCGTAGGTTAAATCTGCCATTACCTCTTTGCTAAATGCTTCTTCGGTTTGAGGTGTTGCTTCATAGAGAACACCTTTGTTAGAACCCAATACTTGAGTTACAAGGAATGGCTTTGATCTAATTCCTTGGGCAGCAAAGGTCGCGTACGCGTTTGCAACATCAATAACGTGTGGGCTTGATGTTCCAAGAACAACTGAAGGTGTTGGCATCATCGCAACACTTTCAGGGATACCTGCACGACGTGCAACATCTACAACCTTGTCAGGGCCAACCTTGATTCCGAGTGGAACAAAGATGGTGTTGATCGAATATTTAGTTGCATTCATTAGGCTGATCTGTCCCCAGCCATTGTTTCCATAATTAGAAACAATATAAGGCTTACCTAAATCATCAAAGGTTTGTGGTGAGTCACCATTCCACATTGAAGTGAGTGGAATTCCTTGTTCAAGCCCCGCAACCAAGGCGAATGCTTTAAATGTAGAACCGGCTTGTGTAATTGATTGTGTTGCATCATTTAATTGGCGCTCTAAATAGTCACGACCACCATAAAGTGCAAGTATTTCGCCGGTTCCGGGGCGGATTGCAACTAGACCAATACGAAGATCAGTTGGTGCGTTTTTTGGATAGAACTTATTTACCGCATCAACCGCGGATTGCTGAGCCTTTTGATCCAAAGTTGTTTTAATAACAAGTCCACCAACTAGTAATTGGTCTTGGCTAAATCCAAGTTTTGCTAACTCTTTTTGAACCGCTTCGATGATGTGACCCTTTGGACCGCTGAGCTGACCAGAAGTCGAACGAGGTGCAACGGCCGGCAGCTTCATCTTGTCAGCGTCTTCTTTTTCTAGCCAGCCTGCTTCGACCATATTGTTCTTTGTGTATTCAAATCGATTAGCAAGGCGCTCGGCGTTGCCTTCTTTAAACACTGGGTCATATAAGCCTGGTGATCGCAAAATTGATGCGATCACAACGGCTTGCGAATTAGTGAGCTGATCGACATTGCGATTGAAATATTGCTGTGACGCGGTCATAACACCGTATGAACCACGACCAAAATAAATTGTATTCAAGTAACTTTCAAAGATTTGATCTTTAGAGAGTTGGTTTTCCAACTTAATTGCGATGACTAATTCTTTGACTTTTCGCTGAATCGTTCGGCTTGGGGTAAGAAAAGCAGTCTTGGCGTATTGCTGCGTGATTGTTGATCCACCCTGCAAAGAGCCACCGCGCAGATTGTTAATTACAGCGCGTGCTATTCCGGTAACTGAAAATGCTTTGTTTGAATAAAACTTGCGATCTTCGGCAGCTAGAACTGCATAACGAACATTTAGAGGAATTTTTGCAAGTGGAACAATCTGTCGGTTCTGGGTTCCAACACGGCCAATTTCTTCACCATTTGAGTACTGGATAATTGTTGATTGGCTATTTACATATGCGTTGGGATCTGGAATATCAACGGTGAAATATGCAAGTGCAAATAAAACTGATCCCGCTACAAATCCGAAGCCGCCAAGAAAAACGGCTGCTCTAATCAGTAATTTACGGGCCATTTGGCAATGCTATCCCTTGACGTAATCCTCATCCTCCAAGGTCCGCACTTTACGCGGGGCTTTTCGTGCAATCCCATCACCCAAGATGTATGAGGCACATAGGTGATTCCAGGAACAGTTCTTGCAGACCTCGACGATGTAGACGGTGAACTCGCCAAACTCGCGTTCCATCTCAATCAATTCACGAGGAGTCTTAATGCGCCCTGAGTATTGGCCTAGTTGTTCTCCAAAGGTGTATCGAAGTTCAACTAACTCTTCTTTTTTACAAACTGGGCAGTTTCGATTAACTGTATCCCCATGCCATTTAGCTGCACGCATCAAATATGGATCAGCATCGCAGGCATCAACGGTTCCTCGAAAGAGGGCTATCAAGGTAGCTCGCTTATCGAGTGAATAATCGATGAATGATCGCTGCGATTTCATTAAGGAGAAGAATAATCCCAAATTCAGGGATACGCTCTTTCTTATGAGTTTCGCTGGGTTGATTCGACATCCGCGGCTTTCGCGGCTCCTGGCTGTTCGTTGGACAGGGCAGATGACCGATGGTGTCTTTCAAAGTGCACTTGCTTCTTTTGTTTTATTTTCCCCAGAACGTCAAGCAAACGCGCTTAGTGCAGCTATTGGTTTTGCCGTTGTTTTATTGCCGTATTCAATAGTTGGGCCCTTTGTCGGAACGATTTTAGATCGTGTTTCACGGCAACGTGCATTATTTTTTGCCAACCTTGCGCGAAGTATCAATTTGTTGGTAGTTGCGCTATTTGTATTTAGTGGTGCCACTGGTGTTGCGTTAACTGTGGTTGTACTTATCGCTTTTGGAATTAATCGTTTAATTCTTGCCGCGTTGTCTGCGGGTTTACCTTTGCTCATTGATGCAAAATCTTTGATTACCGCTAATGCAATTGCCGTAACTGGTGGCTCTGTATTGGTTGTTATTGGTGGCGGAATCGGTGTTGGAGTCCGAGCACTAGTTGATGGCGCCGCCCTTGCAGATCAAGCAGACTCCTTGCTGATTCTTCTAGCCGCTGGCGGTTACTTGACTGCAGCACTTCTTTCGGGACGTTTAAACAAGTATGAAATCGGGCCCATGGCCCATGAAAAGGCTGCAGCTTCATTTAAACAAGGATTTATCGATATGCGAGAAGGGGTTGATTTCCTGCGCAAAAATATTGATACAGCTCGAGGAATTGCCGCAACCGCAGTACATCGTGGTGGATTAACTGCTCTCACTTTGACCGCGTTGCTATTAGAGCGCAACACATTCAATGACCCTGCTCGCCCTGAAGATGGTTTGCAGGGTTTTGGAATCGCATTAACAATTGCTGGAATTGGAGTTTTCTTGGGTGCTTTCTTGGCTCCTTATGGTGTTGCACGTTTTGGCCGCCATCGCTGGATTAAATTTGCAATGTATGCAAGCGCCGCTTCACCCGTATTTTTAGCGATTTGGCAGACCGAAGTTGCCTTAGCGATTACAGCATTCTTAACCGCTTTTTGTGGGCAGAACATTAAAGTTACAAATGATGCGCTGGTGCAATCAAAGATTGATGATTATTACCGTGGTCGTGTTTTTGCGGTTTATGATGTTGTTGTAAATAGTGCGATTGTCAGTGGTGGTTTAATTGCGGCTTTGTTGTTACCAACATCTGGCGTGACCGCAAAGGTTCCACTGTTTGTAATGGCTGCATACTTGCTAGTTGCTGTCGTGGTTCTGCGACCAAGCAAATTTAAAGCTACCTACTAGACCACCATTTCAGTAGCGCTTGTGTTGCTGCTTCTTCGCCAATTGGTCCTTGTTCCAGTCGTAGCTCCATTAAGAAATCCATTGCTTGACCAACTTCGCGTGATGGTTTCAAGTTAAGTAACTGCATAACTTGTGCTCCATCTAGATCTGGACGAATCTTTGACAATTCTTCTTGTTCCATCAATACATTGATTCGAGCTTCTAGTGAATCGTAAGTTGCTGACAGGCGAGCAGCCTTTGTTTTATTCCTTGTAGTGCAGTCAGCACGGGTTAAAACATGTAAGTGAGTTATGAAATCACCTGCATCTCGAACATAGCGACGGACGGCAGAATCAGTCCATTCTCCTTCTCCATAACCATGGAAACGAAGGTGGAGCATTGTTAATAGCTCAACTGCATCAATGGTGTCATTGTCAAAACGAAGTGCTTGCAGTCGCTTTTTAGCCAGACGCGCTCCGACTACTTCATGGTGGTGGAATGAAACTCTGCCGCCTTCAATAAAGGCACGGGTTTTTGGTTTTCCAATATCGTGTAAAAGTGCGGCAATACGAATTACAAGGTTGGGTCCGCCTAGGCGTTCTTCAAGTTCGATCGCTTGTTCCAGCACTGTAATTGAATGCTCGTAGACATCTTTATGGTGGTGGTGTTCATCAACTTCAAGTCGCAGCTTTGGAATTTCAGGTAAAACAATTTCTGCAAGACCAGTATCGACAAGAAGTGTTATCCCGATGCGTGGGTTTTCCGACATCACTATCTTTACAAACTCATCGCGCACGCGTTCTGCAGAAATAATCGAGATGCGATGCGCTAAATCTTTCATAGAAGTTAGAACTTCGGGTGCAATTTCAAAGTCTAATTGACTTGCAAATCGTGCCGCTCGCATCATTCGTAAAGGATCATCATTAAATGAATCTCCAGGACGCACTGGTGTCCGCAAAATTCTTCCCGCTAAATCTTGTAAACCGTTAAATGGATCGATGAACTCTGGTTTTTCTCCAGTTAATTCCAGAGCTATTGAATTAACAGTGAAATCGCGTCGAGATAAATCACCGTGGATCGAATCACCGTATTCAACTTCAGGTTTACGAGATTCAGGATCGTATTGTTCTGTTCGGTACGTTGTTACTTCGACAGTCGTGTCACCACGTTTTCCTGCAACGGTTCCAAAAGCAATTCCGGTATCCCACACATTGTCAGCCCATGATTGTAAAATCTTTTTTGTTTCTAATGGATGTGCATTTGTTGTAAAATCTAAATCATTTCCTAGCCGACCTAAGATCGCATCACGGACTGGCCCACCAACTAATGCCAAGGTAAAGCCTTGTGCCTTAAACTCCTGGGCAAGGGAGCTGGCCAGCGGTGCCCGTTCAATTAATGAACGGATCGCTAACTCCCCTGCTGCGCCTAATGCATTACTCACAATAAGTAAGGTTAAAGCACTATCCTTGCTTCATGATCCCGGCACCTGGTGCGGGCAGCGATGGCACGAAGAAAAAACGGAAACGTAAGCGTTCCGGTAACCGCGGCCCACAACCACAGACTCAAACGGCTCCCAACAAGAGTCCTCAAGTAAAGCGCCCGTACGCAAAGCGCGTTGATGAGATCAGCGCTGGCGGTTTAGTTGTCGATACGACCGGCACCAAGGGTTTACTAATTGGTCGATATGACACAAAAGATGCCACCGGAAAACGCATTTTGTGGTCGCTTCCCAAGGGACACATTGAAGAAGGCGAAACTCCAGAACAAGCCGCTATTCGTGAGGTGGCAGAAGAAACCGGAATTACATCCAGTATTACTAAATCCTTAGGAGTTATTGATTTTTGGTTTATGGCTGGTGGAAAAAGAATTCACAAAACTGTTCATCACTTCATGTTTACAGAAGTTGGTGGGGTTTTAGCTGCACAGGAAAGTGAAGTCGATGAAGTTTCCTGGTTTCCGTTAGAGGAAATTGTTGAGCGGCTTGCATATCCTGATGAAAAGAAGTTGATCGCACGAAGTGCAGAGCTCACGGCATGAAAAAGTTGATTACTGTTCTTGCCGCAACCTTTCTCTGGTTGATGATGCCGCAAGCAACTGCGGCAAATACAGTTATCCGAATCACTGCGCCTGTAAACCAAACATTTGCGGGTGAGTTTCGAAATGATGATCTAGCACAATTGCTTACTCCTTCTGGTGATCTGGGTTTGAAAGTTTTTCAACCCGTAGCTAAAAATCGGACTTGGGTTATCGACGCAGCATTAGTTGATGAAGTAATTCTCATGAGTAATGAATACGCTTTGGCAACCGATGCAGAGCCTGCAGGAAAAGAGATTGCAGTTGCTTGGTTGACTCAACTAAAACGAGTTACTGCTGGAAATGAAGTTGTTGCACTTGCGTACGGAAACCCAGATATCGCACTTGCAAAACGTTTAGCACCAAGTGAATTAAAGTCTTACTTTGTTTATGGCCAAGATCGTTTACAACTGGCTCTCGGGCGCATTGTTCGAAGTGAGCCTAAGGTTCAATGGAGTGTTGGAAAGTCGGGGCTTAGTAACCCTTTACGCAAGAGTTATAGCGACAATCGCAAAGCTTTAACCCGCTTGTCGCGCGTGGTTGATACCCCAGAATTAATACATCTTCGAGCGCGATTGGGTCAATTATTATCTCCGAATTTAGACAAAGATTCAAGAGAATTTTTCTCATACAACGCGACTGCTGCGGTGAAGGAAATAGTTGGCAAACTACGAATTAATAGTGGTAAGTATCAGATAACAACTTCATCAGTAAAGCTCCCTGTGACTGTGATAAATGAATTTGATGTCGATATCACCGTTGATATTGCGATGGTGCCAATCAACTCTCGAATAAGTGTCGGAAGTTTCGACAATGTTGTAATCCCGGCTCAATCTAAAACGCAGCTAGAAATGCAGGTTGATGTTATAGCTCCTGGACTAACAACGGTCTCGGCAATCATTACTGGACCAGAAGATGACACTGAGGTTGTGCCTGAAGCGGTATTCACTTTAAATTCAACAGTGATTGACTCAAGGGTGACTTGGTTTACAACGGGTGCCGCCATACTTCTCTTGTTGGCAGCGGTTGCCCAAAGTGTTCGTCGAGTGAGAAGGAGAGTGAAATGAAATCTAATGAACTCTTCCGTGCCTCAGGAATTATGGCTCTTGGCACAATTATTTCTCGGATTACTGGATTTATACGTGGAATTTTAATCGTTGCTGTTTTAGGTACCGCCCTGCTTGCAGATACCTACAACGTTGCAAACACAATGCCTAATATTTTGTACAACCTTCTTGTTGGTGGCGCGCTTACTGCCATCTTTATTCCGCAACTTGTGCGCTCTTTTGAGCATGATGATGGAGGCGATGGATTCGCCTCACGCTTAATTACAACAATCTCGCTGATCCTTCTTGTTTTGGTTACTGTGGGAATGATCTTTGCACCGGCTTTAGTCCGTTTGTATGCCCCAGAATTCTTCACCTCTGGTTTTGAAACCGAAAAAGAGATTGCGATTGCATTTACTAGATATTGCTTACCTCAGATTTTTTTCCTTGGTTTGTTCACGATGTTGGGACAGGTAGCAAACGCTCGTGGTTCCTTTGGGCCGCTTATGTGGGCCCCAATCGCCAATAACTTGGTGGGAATCGCCTTATTTGGTGGGTTTTTGATCTTCTCACCAGGCGTGAACATTTCAAATATCACCGATATCCAGGTTCAGATTCTGGGTTGGGGAACAACTCTTAGCGTTGTTGTTCAGGCTTTAGTTCTTGTTCCGGTTATTAAACGTTTAGGTATCACAATTAAGCCGAAGCTAGGCCTTGAAGGTTTAGGTAAATCCTTCAATTTGGCTGGCTGGACTTTAGTGTATGTCTTGATTTCACAGCTGGGTTATTTGGTAACAGTAAATGTTGCAACATCGGCTGCCGTCCGCAGCGCACAACAGGGTGTAACAACAGGTGTTGGTTATACCCCTTACACATATGCCTACTACGTACTGTTGTTGCCGTATTCAATTGTCACTATTTCAATTATTACTGCCATTTTGCCGCACATTTCAAAGTTAGCACTTGATGGAAAGCGTGAAGAAGTAAAGGCACAACTTGTACGTGCGATCAGGTTAGTCGGAGTAATCACCATCCCAAGCGCCGTTGCATTTTTGCTCTTTGGTTCTTTGATCACTGAAGTTATCTTTATCGGCATTCCGACGGAAGACTCTCGATATATAGGGCATGTTTTGTCAGCATTAAGTTTTGGTTTAGTTGCTTTTTCCATTAACTTAATTTTGATTCGTGGCTTTAATGCTTTTGAGGATACAAGAACTCAAGTAATTTCAATTTTGATTATCAATGTGATTTCGGTTGCGCTTTCTTACCTTTTCCTAGAGTTTTTGAAAACTCGTTGGGTTACAGTTGGATTAGGTGTTGCTTTTTCTTTCAGTTACCTAGTTGGCTTGTTAGTAACTCTGCGTTTACTGCGCAGACACACAGGAAAATTAGCGATTCGAGAATTTCTCACTCAACACCTGCGTCTACTTACTGCAGCGCTACTGGTGATGCTTCCACTGTTTGCAATGATCGAGTACATCACTTGGGTTGGTGTTGAGTTAACATCTGCAGCTCGCGCGGGACAATTGCTACTTGTGATGGTTGTCGCATTCTTTGGCTATATCTTTGCTGCAAAAGCGTTGCGGGTCGAGGAGATTTCGATGATTCGCCACTTGGGTACTTCAATCTCGCGCCGTTCAACAAAACCTGAAGAAAACCATTAGATTTCGGGGTCTAGGGAGCACACATGAGTGATGTAAGAAATGTCGTAATTGTTGGATCTGGTCCAGCCGGTTATACCGCTGCGATTTACGCTGCTCGCGCACAATTAGATCCAATTATCTACGAAGGCTCGGTCACCGCAGGTGGCGCACTGATGAATACCACTGAGGTAGAAAACTTTCCCGGTTTTACTGATGGGGTTATGGGTCCAGATTTAATGGACAGCATGCGCAAGCAAGCAAAACGTTTTGGTGCCGAACTAATCACCGACGACATTGTTGAAATGGATTTAACCGGAGATATTAAAGTATTAAAGGATGGCTCTGGAAACACTGTCAAGGCAAAGTCAGTCATCCTGGCAACTGGTAGTGCTTACCGCGAGATCGGTTTAGTTAATGAGAAGCGTCTATCTGGCCACGGAGTTTCGTGGTGCGCAACCTGTGATGGGTTTTTCTTCCGCGGACAAACGATTGCAGTTGTTGGTGGTGGCGATAGCGCCGTTGAAGAAGCAACATTTCTAACTCGTTTTGCAGACAAGGTCGTTTTGATTCACCGCCGTGATTCATTGCGTGCATCAAAAATTATGGCTGAGCGTGCAAAAGCTAATCCAAAAATTGAATTCATGTGGAACACAGAAGTAATTGATGTGTTGGGTGCTGACAAGGTTGAAGCGCTCAAACTTCGCAGCACTGTAGATGGAACAGAATCCGAGCGAGCCTTTACCGGTTTGTTTGTTGCTATTGGACATATCCCACGCAGCGAATTGATTGTTGGACAAATAGATTTAGATAATGAAGGTTATGTAATCTGCGAAGGTCGCTCTACCCGCACCAACCAAAAGGGCGTTTTTGCCTGCGGTGATCTGGTCGATCACACATACCGCCAAGCAATTACCGCAGCCGGATCTGGTTGCGCGGCAGCGCTGGATGCCGAAAAGTTTTTAGCTCACTAAATTTTCCCTGATGTAATCAATTCCGACAAAAGAGGAGTACGACGATGGCAACTAGCAAGGTAACTACCGCAACCTTTGATGCAGAGGTTCTTAAGAGCAGCACCCCTGTTTTGGTTGATTTTTGGGCTGAATGGTGTGGTCCATGCCGTGCTGTTGGCCCAATCCTTGAAGAAATTTCAGATGAATACGGTTCAAAGATCAAGATCGTAAAGCTCAACACAGATGAGGAATCTGCAATTGCGATTAAATATGGAATCACATCAATTCCTTCGATGTATGTTTTTGTAAATGGCGAAGTTGTTACACAAATCGTTGGTGCTAAGCCAAAGCCAGCACTACTGAAGGATCTAGAAAGCTTCCTCGTATAAAACTATGTCAGATTTAACCGAGTCGGAGATCCGCTCATTTCAACAAGCCCGTGGCCTTGATGTCACGGGTTTTGTTGATGCGGTCACCGCACGCGCGTTAGAGGAATCGCAGTGGAAACTTGGTGATCGCTCCTTATATCTTCACAATCTGGATTTAATGCGTGGAGATGATGTCGCGGCTTTGCAAACTCGTTTAACTGAGATGGGTTTTGATTGTGGGCGCGTAGATGGCATCTATGGACCTCGCACAGAATTAGCTGTTAAAGAGTTTCAAAAATCTGTGGGTGCCACAGTTGATGGAAAGTGTGGACCTGCAACAATCATTGCTTTGATTCGTTTAACAAAAATTGTTTCAGGCGGCATACCCTCTGCTTTGCGACAAAATGCGACGCAGCAAAGCCGCGGTCCAGCATTAGCAAACAAAGTAATTGTTTTAAACCCAGATTCAGATAATCAAATTGTTTATGATGTTGCAGTACGAACCGAGGGTCGTTTACTTGCTTTAGGTGCATCGGTCTTTCTAACTCGTGGTGTTTCAAATAATCCTTCCGAACATGAACGCATTGAATTTAGCAATAAGAGCAATGCGGATTTGATGATTTCGTTAAACCTTGATTCATATGGAAATGAAAAAGCACACGGTGCAGCTACTTATTATTACGGCAGCGATACTCATGGAGTCCATTCAATTGTAGGTGAACGGTTTGCTTCATTGGTGCAACGTGAAATTTGTGCGCGAACAGATTTAGCTAATTGCAGGATTCATGCAAAAACATGGGATTTGTTGCGACTTACAACTGCGCCAACAGTAAGAATTGATTTGGGGTACACCAGTAACTCGGGGGATATGTCGCGGCTGTCTCGCCCTGATTTTCGTGATGTAATCGCCGAAGCCTTAGTGATTGCAATCCAACGGCTGTATTTGGCGGCAGAAGATGATGCAAAAACGGGAACATTGAGAATTTCAGATCTTCGTAAAGCCGGTATTCGCCGCTAAATAATGCTCAAGCCCATGCTTGGGTATGGGAGACTTACACCATGTCTGATATCACGCAACGCTTCTCTACGGGTGCTCCACAAAATCTTGAAGAAAGATTTGCATCTCGAGCCGCGCACATGAAACCAAGTGAGATTCGCTCACTGTTTGCTGTGGCATCTAGACCAGAGATTGTTTCATTAGCTGGTGGAATGCCAAATCTTTCTGCATTACCAATGGGAATGATGGCTGATGTTGTCAGCAATTTAGTTCGCGATAACGGGCAAGAAGCGTTGCAGTATGGAAATGGTCAAGGGCATCCAAAATTGCGTGAACAGATTTGCGAAGTTATGGCCCTCGAGGGAATTCGCGCCAACCCAGATGATGTTTTAATCACAACAGGTTCACAACAAGCATTGGACCTTATTTCACGAATCTTCTTAGATCCACAAGATGTTGTTCTGTGTGAAGCGCCTTCATATGTTGGAGCTCTCGGAACTTTCCATCAATATGAAGCATCGGTTGTGCATGTTGAAACCGATGAAAATGGTTTAGTTCCTTCCGCTTTAGCAGAGGCAATTAAAAGTGTCCGTGCGGCAGGGCGAAAAATTAAGTTCCTGTACACAATTCCGAATTACCAAAACCCAAGTGGAGTTTTGTTGCCAGCTACCCGACGAACAGAGATTCTGAAAATCTGTCGCGAAGCTAGTATTTTTGTTGTTGAAGACAATCCATACGGGCTGTTGGGTTTTGATAAACCATCACCAAATGCGATGCGTGCTGAAGATTCTGAAAATGTGATTTATTTGGGATCGTTTTCAAAGACAATCGCACCCGGATTGCGTGTGGGTTGGACGCTGGTTCCACCATCATTGAAAGAGAAGTTGGTTATCGCCAGCGAATCATCAATTTTGTGTCCATCAAACTTCACACAATTAACGATTTCTAGTTATTTGGCAGACCAGCCATGGCGGGATCAAATCGCATCATTTTGCGATTTATATAAGGTTCGCCGTGATGCGATGTTGGAATCACTTGAAGAGTATTTTCCTGCGACTGCGCAATGGACAAAGCCTGGTGGTGGTTTTTATGTTTGGGTTACCTTGCCACCTGAAATTGATACCACCGCGTTAATGCCAAAGGCGATTGTTGCAAAGGTTGCATATGTTCCGGGAACCGCATTTTATGCCGATGGTTTTGGATCATGGTCATTGCGTTTGTCGTATTGCTACCCAACTCCGGAACGTATCCGCGAAGGTGTTAAGGCACTTGGTGGAGTAATCAAACAAGAGATGGCTAGCCGAAAAGGTTTCGAACTTAAAGGTTAGTTTTGAATTGCCTTTGTAATTCGTTGTAAATCTTGGCTTCCGGCAAATTCGATAACAATCGTTCCTTTTTTGGCGCTGCCTTGAATAGTTACCCGAGTATCTAGCGCATCACCAATCTGATCAGCGATTTCTTGTAGTTCGGGGCTTGCTGATTTCGCACCTTTTGGCTTTTTGGCAGATTGTCCCTTTGGTGCTCCTGCGGAGATTATCTCCTCCGTCGCACGCACTGATAAACCTTCACTAATAATTCGCGCAGCTAATTTCTCGATGGATCCAGCATCACTTAAACCAAGAAGTGCGCGTGCATGGCCAGCAGATAAAACACCGGATGCTAATTTTTGCTGAACAGATGGTGGCAAGTTCATCAAACGAATTGTGTTAGAAATTAATGGTCGTGATCGTCCAAGCTTTACTGCTAATTCATCATGTGTGCAGTTGAAATCCGTTAACAATTGTGAGTACGCCGCTGCTTCTTCCAACGCATTTAACTGACTTCGGTGGATATTTTCAATCAGAGCTTCCCGAAGTAATTCATTGTCTGGGGTTTGGCGAATAATGACAGGAATGCTTGTTAAACCAGCCGCCTTTGCCGCACGGAAGCGACGTTCTCCCATTATTAATTCATATTTGCCTGGTTGTGTTTGACGAACAACCGGCGGCTGCAAAATACCAATCTCTTTGATTGATGCGATTAATTCTTCAAGTGCCGCTGGATCAAAATGTGTACGTGGTTGCCTTGGGTTAGGAGAAATAGAAGAGATAGGAACTTCATTTTGTTGCCCAACCTCTTTGTCTCCAACAGTTAATGATGTTGGGATTAGTGCATCAAGGTTTGTACCTAAACCACCACGACGTGCCATTAAGCGATCTCACCTTCACGTTTGTAATTAATTGAAACAACATTTGAATCAAAAGGTTTTCCGCGCTCTGCTAGCTCGCGTGCGACAGACATGTATGCAACTGCGCCAGGTGAAACAGGATCGTAGGTCATAACTGTTTGTTTAAATCCAGGAGCTTCTGAAACACGAACTGTGCGGGGGATAGGGATATCAATTAACTCATTTGGGTAATGTTTTCTAATTTCATTAGCAACATCATTTGCTAGGTTTGTGTTGTTAAACATAGTTAATACAAGTGTTGACAACTTTAATGTTGGATTCAAACGCTTTTTTACTAATTCAAAAGTTTTTAATAGTTGTGATAAACCTTCAAGTGAGTAGTACTCGCACTGAATTGGAATTAAAACTTCTTTTGCTGCAGTAAATGCGTTGATTGTTAAAAGACCAAGTGATGGTGGGCAGTCAATAAAGATGTAATCAATTGTTTCACCGATTGCAGCGCGCTCTGTAACTAAATCTTCAATGGCTTCTTTTAAACGCATTTCGCGTGCAACCATCGGTACTAATTCAATCTCTGCTTGTGCTAAAGATGTATTTGATGAGACACATTCCAATGAAGGAAAGCCTGCAACTTTTTGAATTACTTGTGTCATTGTTGATTCACCCATCAACACTTCGTAAATTCCTGCATTATCAAGATGTTCAACACCTAATGCAGTTGATGCGTTTCCTTGTGGATCCAGATCAATGACAACAACCTTTAAACCACCCATAGATAGGGCTGCCGCCAAGTTAACTGTGGTGGTGGTTTTGCCGACCCCACC
>JBEINN010000097.1:0-3958 GCA_040378115.1 Candidatus Planktophila sp.
ACGGTTGCAGCTCTTTCCGGGGCACTATTTGCAGCAAGATGGCCAGATAAATCTGATTTCTATTCAATCCCATGGATAAAGGATGTAGCTTGGGATGAAGTAGAGGAAGATTTAATGGCTTGTGCAGAAATGTTGGTGAAGAACAATGAGTAAAAGAGTTTGGATTCAGGGGCCAATCGCTATTGATACCGTCGTGTATCTCGATGAATTCCCAACGCCAGGAACATTTATGAACTCAATTAGAACCGAAGAGAGAACTGGTGGAACATCTGCCAATGTTGCATTAGGGCTATGCACTACGGAAGTAGAAACAAACTTTGTAGGCTACCTGGGTAATGATGACAATGGAAAGAAATTACGCGAAGTTCTAGATAAGAGTCGAATTAGAAATTCAGTCATCACAGAGATAGATGGACCAACTTCGCACGCCCTTATCTTGGTTGATGACAAAGCAGAGCGAACAATTATTTCAATGACAACACCATATTTGCGCGAACTACGAATGGATAACGTTGCATTTAATGATCCAGATATCGTGGCCTTTATCCTGTGGCGCGAAGAATTCTTAAATGATTTACAGCGAGCTGAAAAGTCAGGATGCTTAACCGTAGTCGGGGCAGCAGCATTAATGGACAACAAAGTTTTACATGCAAATCTAGCAATTGGTTCTGTCTCGGATATTCCAAGTGGAGTAAATCCAGAAGATCACCTAAATCGGTTTGATGAGATTGTTATAACCGATGGACTCAGCGGTGCACGGTTTTATTCAAAGAATCAATATCTGCATCAGGATGCATTTGATGTCCAAGCAGTTGATGTCACAGGGGCTGGGGATGCATTTATTGCGGGATATTTGGCAGCCTTAGCCAACCAACTAGATCCTGCTAGCAGTTTGTTATTGGCCTCTCAATGGGCAGCATCATCCGTTCAAGTTAACTCCTCAATTCCGCCCGCATTCGACCTTGTTCGTAAGGAGTGGGGAATAGAATTACCAATATGAGCGGATTTAATGAACGAATTCAGCCACTTCGCGAGTTAATGAAGTCGAACGGCCTTGATGCATTTGTATTGCGCCGTAATCCAAACCTTGCTTGGGCCATAGCCGGCCGCGCACATGTTCCAACCACAATTGATATGGCTTGTTTTGATTTGATAATCACTCATGATTCGGCAACTGCAATTACCAATGTTGTTGAAGCTCCACGACTTATTGCTGAAGAATTACCATCCGAAGTTAGCGTTCAAACAATTAAATGGTCCGAAGGACGAGACCCACTACTTCCGACTGGTTCAAAAGTTGGAAGCGATCAGCCTGGTGCAGACCGAATCGATTTCGGCGTTGAAGTAGAAATGATGCGAGCTTCATTAATTGAATCAGATCTTGCTCGTTTCCAAAATATTTGTATTGACGCAGCTGTTGCTCTAGGAAATGCCATGAAGCAGGTAGAAAGTTCAGACCGCGAAATTGATGTCGCTGGATTAATCACGCATTCCTTATGGCAAGCAGACCTCGAAGTTGCATTCTTAGGTGTTGCGGGCCAAGAGCGAGTTCACAAATTTAGACATCCACTTCCGACAGATTCAGTAGTAGGCAATCGAGTATCTGCTTCAATTTGTGCAAAGCGCAAAGGATTAATTGCATCTGTGACTCGCATTGTTACTTTCGGTGAGGTAACAGGTCAGATGATTGCCGATTACACATCAATCTTTAAAGTTGAAGCCGCTTTGCTAGATGCAACGGTTGTCGGTAAGCCATTTTCAGATCCAATCAATGCAGCTATCGCGGCATATCCTGCCAATGGTTTTGATGCTGATGAATGGACTAAACACCATCAAGGTGGTCCAACAGGCTTTCTTCCCCGTGATTGGCCAGCTAACCAGACCAGTGCACGCTTAATCCAATCCAACCAACCCATCGCTTGGAATCCAACTGGCAAGGGCTGGAAGGCTGAAGACACCATTGTTGCTACTAATTCAGGAGTAAAGCTGCTTTCAGTTGACCCAGAGTGGCCCTCTTTTGAAGTCAAAGGTAGAAGTAGAGCTTTTCTTCTTCAGAAATAATCTTTTGCGCTAGAAAAGTGTAAATCTAGGCTGGCGAAACAACTTCGCCTCTATATACAACTGAGACAACTTCGTTCTGATTGTTTACGATCACAAAATTTGCCAGTTTACCAACCTCGATACTTCCGACATTTTTAAGGTTATAAACTTTCGCTGGGTTTATTGAAAAATAGTTAACAGCTCTCACGGGGCTCACATCAAAGTTATCCATCAAGAACTTATATGCCTTATTCATGGTCAAAGTACTTCCTGCCAACAAATCACTTCCCTTTAACTTTGCCACCCCATCTTGAACTATCACGGAAAGCTTTCCAAGATTTATCTCACCATCAGGCATGCCTGCAGCAGAAATTGCATCAGTAACAGCAATCAATCGATCTTGTGCGACATCAAGCAGAAGCTGTATCGCTTTCTTTTGAATATGGCTTCCATCCAAGATAAATTCAAGATTAATACCTGGATTGTAAAGTGATTCTAAAGCAAGCGTAGAAGCACGATGACTTATTGGGCGCATACAACTATAAAAATGAGTAATAACTCTTGCACCCGCTGCTATTGCCAAAACTGCTTCTTCTGCATTCGCATCTGTGTGCCCCAATGCAACATTCACACCCAGCGAATGTAGTAAGGAGATGGCCTCAATCGCATGATCAAGCTCTGGAGCAATGGTGACCGAAACTAGATTTCCATTAGAAGCTTCAAATAGATCTCTAACTTCAGATAACTCGGGGGCTCGAAGAGATGAAACATCATGGGCGCCATTAAACTTGGTAGACAACCATGGACCCTCTAAATGGATTCCAGCGATTGTAGATAAAGGCAGAATTGATCCCAACTGAGCGACCTGCGATTTCAAACTCTCTTTATCTTCGGTAACTAAGGATGCAAAAAGAGTAGTTGTGCCGTTCATTAGGTGAAAATTCGCTATAGATTCAATGTTTCTCAACTCACGATCTGAGAAGAAAAATCCTCCTCCGCCATGACAATGAGTATCTATGAATCCTGGAAGTCCCATTCCACCAAAAGAAATAGAGTCTTCAGGCTGTTCTACGCCAATCTTTATCTCTTCGATAACACCTGAGTCGGCAGTGATCTGTACATTTTCATGAATCGCTCCCTCAAAAACTACAGATGCAAACCAAAATTTATTTCCCATTTATTGCTTTCGAAGCACTTAATTCATCAGCGGTAAGAATCACATCACCGTGATTTCTTAAAATTGAAACCGGATAGCTCACATCCACATCCCCATGTTCAAATTGATAAATGGCTTCTTGCTGTCTTGTTCCACCATCGCAGAATAAACGTATTCTCTTTGAACTGAGAATAAGCTCCATGCCAATCGTGACCGCCATCGTAGGAAAGTTTTTAAACTCTCCACCTTTTGCACGAAGGGCGTTGATTACAAATGTTTCAGGGGCTAGAACGACGACTCTACTTTTTGATTCAGAGAACTCTTTAAGTGAAACTTTTCCATATCGACTTACCGGAGGTTCATTGAATGCAATGTGGCCATGGACTCCAACTCCGCCATAGCAAACATCCACCCCACCCTTTGATTCAAAGAATTTTTCAACGCGATCAATATCAAAGGGGTCAGGAACGACCCACTGCGACCTAGCAGGACGTAACTCCTCATCAAGCTGATTTAGGAATCCTTCGAAAACCGCCTGAAAACTCAGAGGATTTGAAAGAGGGATGGGCCTTCCTTGCCAATCTAAGTATTCATCCATCAAAGAAATGAATACGTTACGGAAAGAAATTCTGTCGCGGTTACAAATCTCTGCAAGAATTGGGTATTGGGCGATGGGGCCGATAGGCAAGATTAAATTGAGAGCCTTGCCGGACCCGTTTGCACGCTGAATCTCACCCGCAAGATCCTCCGCAAAGGCCTTAT
>JBEINN010000158.1:0-2220 GCA_040378115.1 Candidatus Planktophila sp.
ACCTTTAACTCTTCAACGATTGCCGGAACTCCGTGTGGCTTTCCCACCGCCGCTAATTGGGCCCGCTGATGTTCATAAACGCTCTCGGCCGGAAAAACCTCGGCCTCCATGAAAGCCTGCAACTTGGTGGCGTATTCAGTTGTCTTCGCGCTTAGGTTAAAGTCCATACCTGAAGCCTACGCACAATTACCCGATTTGAGGAGAGACCACATGAGTGTGATGAATCGCTTTCGTTTAGATGGCAAGGTCGCAGTAGTGACCGGAGCATCATCTGGTCTTGGGGTGGCATTTGCTAAAGCGCTCGCAGAAGCAGGGGCCGATGTTGTCCTTGGCGCTCGCCGCGTTGATCGCCTTGCAGACACCGGCGCGTTAGTAGAAGCGGCAGGCCGCAAATACACATCACTGCAAACAGATGTCACACAACCAGAACAATGCGATGCGCTAATCGCACACGCAGTTAAAACCTTTGGCCATGTCGATATCTTGGTTAATAACGCCGGAGTCGGTACAGCAATTCCTGCAACCAGAGAAACGCCGGAACAGTACAAAGCTGTAATCGATGTAAATCTTTTTGGTGCATATTGGATGGCACAAGCATTTGCTCGCGCAAACACCAATGGTGGCGCAATCGTTAACATCTCAAGCATTCTCGGAATCAAACCCCAAGGTTTGCCACAAGCAGCTTACGCTTCAAGTAAAGCAGGATTAATCGGATTAACCCGCGACCTTGCAACACAATGGACGGGCCGTAAAAACATTCGCGTTAACGCATTAGCTCCAGGATTTTTCCCATCAGAAATGAGCGATGAACTTCCTAAAGAAATGGTCGAGATGGTCAAGAACTTCACACCAGCTGGCCGCCTAGGAGATCCCGAAGAATTAGCTGCAACCCTTATCTGGCTAGTCAGCGATGCATCCAGTTACGTCACCGGAATTACCGTTCCCGTTGATGGCGGATTGGTAATGCCATAAAGATTTGAGTAAGACAAAAGCCCCGCAGAGATTATTCTGCGGGGCTTTTGCTTTAAAGCACAGTTCTGACATATCAAAATGTATCACCGATATCCACAGAAAATAACTCTCAACCACGAGACCGAAGAGCTCAGTCTAATTTGCACATTGCGTGCGGTTGTAGCTCATCGGATAGAGCGCAGTTCTGACGATATCTGAGGTAGTGGGTTCGATTCCCACCAATCGCACGCACATCAAGTGGCCCCGCAGTTCGTCGAGCGGGGCTACTTTTTTGCCCGTCATCAAATCAGGCGAGATCAACGCAAAGTAACTACGCTTACCCGAACAACTAACAAGGAGAACAACTATGGGCGCATGCGCTTGCGGATACACAACAGATCCAGAGAAGAACTGCAACGGTACTCACAATGTTGTTAAGGCTGTAAAGGCTGATCTCATCGCAAAGTTAGAGGCTGCTGGTCACACGGATGCAGCTGAGCTGCTGAAGCAGAAGTAAAAGAGTTTAACCGGCGGGTGAATCACCCTTTACGCGCCGGTTCTTCGTTGATGGATCCTTACGGGTAGCAAAGGCAAAGATTGCAAGACCCGTTACCAACGCACCTGCACCGACACCATAAGAGATAACATCTGCGGCACGATCGGTATCTACAAATACACCCACAAAGATCACCGAGATAATTGCGACTACAACACCGATTAACTTGGATTTCAAATCATCAAGATCTTGCACTTGTAACCATGGCGGAACTTCAAGATCCTCATCAATAAACAGCTCATATAAACCATAGCCAATAACCAAAAGAACCGTTCCCAGCAAAATTGCATCAACCGCGGTCAAGATCTCAACAATTGTTAATTTCAATTTGGTGCCCTTGGTGACTACATCGACGATCGTCGTAACCATGGCAACCGATCCTTGGAACATCAGCAGTAGCGCACCCAAGATTGATGCAAGAGCAGGGATAAAAACAGCGTAACGAGCCCTAGCCAGCAGTTTATTCATGAATAAAGGGTAGTAGATCGTGACTCAATTAAGGGCTACCTTATTGGTATGTCGCGGAGCCGCATTATTTTTGCCATTGCTCTATCCCTTTCACTTATAGCCGTACCTTCTTTTGCGGCGGTTAAGGCAGGAGCAAAATGCACAAAGGCAGGAGCCATTGCAATTGCCGGTGGTAAGAAATTTACTTGCATTAAGTCCGGAAATAAATTGGTGTGGAATAAGGGTGTTGCAGTAAAGGCAGCACC
>JBEINN010000054.1:0-5930 GCA_040378115.1 Candidatus Planktophila sp.
CGCCTGGTCGCTTGGGGTAGAAGCCCAGTTCTATTTGGTGTGGCCACTGATTCTGCTGCTCGTTCTGCGTTACTTTGGCAAAAATCGAATTCCAGGTGCAGCGCTTTTAATCGCAACTTTTTCAGGTATTTCACTATTTGTTGTTTCACTGCAAATTGATGCAGCCAATACCTCTCAAGTAAGCCATGTTTATTTCGGAACTGACACGCATAGTATCGGTTTATTTCTTGGAGCTGCCTTGGCGGTTAGATGGATTCCACAAAACCTCAGCGAGACTGTTTCCAAAAAAGCACAGGACTTCATTGATGGAATTGGCATTATTGGTTTAGTTGGAATGATTTCGGCATTTCTATTTGTCGATGAAAGCGATCCGACCTTATATAAAATTGCATTTCCACTTGCAGGACTTTTTGGCTGCGCGATCATCACTTCGATTGTGCATCCGGCTTCACGTTTTGCACCAATTTTGAGTAGCAAGCCTTTCGTGTGGATCGGTGAGCGCTCATATGCAATTTACCTGTGGCACTGGGTTGTTTTTCAACTCACTCGCCCACAATTTGATTTAGAAGGTTCGCCGTGGGCGCTGTATGCATTAAGACTTCTTATAGTCTTTGCTCTAGCCGATATTTCTTTACGACTAGTTGAATTACCAGTAAGAACCGGACTGATTGATTACTGGTTTAAGGGCATGAAATATCGCACTAAGCGGGTTCAGTTACGTCAAAAACTGGGCGTGGCACTAATAGTTCTTTCAACTTTAGGCATCACCACGACTTCTGCAATCAGTGCTATCGCAGAAGGAGATAAGCAGCTCGATCAGTTAAAGCAGCAATTAGAACAACCAACCGTTACCGCGCCGGTTGTAGCAGGTGACTTATGGGTAACTGGGGATTCAGTTATTCTAGGAATTAGATTTGAATTAGATTCCAGAGAAAACATTGGTTTGATTAATGCACGTGTCGGGCGTCAAGCGCCAGAATTGTTAGAAGTTATTAAAAACGATAAGGCAAATATGGTTGGTTCCACAATCATTTTGAACCTCGGAAACAACAACAAATTAAGCGAAGATCAGGTGGCGGCTATTTTTGCTGAGATCGCCGAACAGCCGCGGATTATTGTTGTGAACACAGCTGTTCCCCGCGGTTGGAGAGATGAAAACAACGCTTTGATTGCACAGTACGCTGGTCAGTATGGTGCGCGATTAATTGATTGGGCCAGTATTTCTGCTGGACATCCAGAGTACTTTGGACCAGATGGAGTTCACTTGGTGCCAGCTGGTGTGCGTGCATATGTGGATGCAATTACAGCAGAACTTTCAGTTGCAACTGAAGTGACAAGCGGGCAATAAAAAACCTCCCACCAATCGGTGAGAGGTTTTTTAACTAATGAGCTATTTACTTGAATTCTCCAGGAATTCCAAAAGCTGTTGCTGATGCAGTTTGTCCATCTGAGTACACAGATGAAACACGGAACTGAGTCCAACCTGAATCACTTGCCTTTGTTACATTCTGTGAGAGTTGATCAGCAGGAACAGTTGCGATAACTATCCAATCTCCCGCACCTTTTGCACGAACTTCAACGTTGTATCCGGTTAATCCTTCGACTGCCATTGGTGCAACCCAGCGAAGTTTTAATCCGCCTTCGGCATTAAGTGCAACAAACTTTGTTGGTGCTTCTACTACAGCTACCGCCACGCCTGGTTCTTCAGACTCAGAAGGTGTTGGTTCAGCAGATTGTGAAGCTGTAGGCATAGGTGCAGCATCATCGCTATCGCTGCTTGAAGATTGTGACCAAACAATAAGTGCGAGCGCTGCAATTCCAATTACTACGAGCCATGCAGTGCGAGTTGACGTTGATTGCTTTGGTGCTGCAACGGGCTTAGCAGGTGCTGCAACTGGCTTAACTGGCGCAGGTGCTGCAACTGGACGTGGTGCAGAAGTAACTGCAACTGCAGACTTCTTAACGACGCGCTTTGCAGGAGCCTTCTTAGCAACCTTCTTCTTTGCTACAGCTTTTTTAGCAACAGCTCTCTTTGCAGTCTTCTTAACCGCGGCCTTCTTTGCAGTCTTCTTAACCGCGGCCTTCTTTGCAGTCTTCTTCTTAGCGACAGCTTTTTTGGCAACAGCTCTCTTTGCTGGCGACTTCTTCTTTGCAACAGCCTTCTTGGCTGCTTTCTTTGCGGTCTTCTTAACGGCCACGTGAAACTCCTTGGGTTGCGGTACGCACGTTATTAACGCACTTGTATAGGTAAAGGTTACCTCAGGCTCGCGAGCATTTGTATGACATGGGGTGCGATCGAACGAAGTGATTTTCCACGGTGACTGACCAAATCCTTTTCCTGTGCGCTCATTTGTGCGGAGGAAATACTCAATCCCAGGGGCTGAAAAATCGGGTCGTAGCCAAATCCATTATCACCAACTGGAGCATGAAGGATGTGGCCCTCAAAACGCCCCTCGGCAACCCGTTCGCGGCCATCAGGCAAAACCAGAGATGCCACGCATGTGAAATGAGCTGTGCGCTTTTCATGGGGCACATCCTTGAGCTGAGCTAATACCTTTTCTAAATTTGCTTGATCATTTCCATGGACACCGGCCCAGCGGGCAGAAAAAATCCCTGGGTCCCCGTTAAGTGCATCAACACACAACCCTGAATCATCAGCGATTGCCGGCAATCCCGTGGCTTGGCTTGTGTACCTAGCCTTGAGCAATGAATTCTCCTCAAAGGTAGCGCCTGTTTCATCTACATCTACAAGATCTGGAAATTGATCAACACCAATTAATTCGATCTGTCCAGGAGCAAGCTCCTCAAGAATTCTTCGAAACTCAGTGATCTTTCCTTGATTACGTGTTGCAAGGACGAGTTTGTGAGACATTACTTTGCAAGCACATCTTTCTGCAGCTGATTTAAAGTAGCACATCCGGCAACAGCTAAATCAAGTAATTGGTTAAGAAGTGCCCGATCAAATGGTTCGCCTTCGGCAGTTCCCTGAACCTCAATGAAACGTCCATCGCCGGCAACAACAACATTCATGTCAGTTCCTGCACGAACATCTTCTTCGTAGCAAAGATCGAGCATAGGAACACCATCAATGATTCCTACACTTACCGCTGCAACAGAATCATTGAGCGGCTTTGCACTTTCTTTGATGTGACCTTGTGCTTTTGCCCAAGTGATTGCATCGGCTAATGCAACATATGCACCCGTAATTGCTGCTGTACGTGTTCCACCATCTGCTTGTAGAACATCGCAGTCGATCACGATTGTGTTTTCTCCAAGCTCTTTCATATTCACAACTGCACGTAGTGAACGTCCTACAAGGCGAGAAATCTCGTGTGTGCGACCACCTAACTTGCCTTTAACGCTTTCGCGATCTGAACGTGTATGCGTTGCGCGTGGAAGCATTGAATACTCTGATGTCACCCAACCATTGCCAGTATCTTTCAACCAACGTGGCACACCAGGTGTAAATGAAGCAACGCATAAGACGCGAGTCTTTCCAAACTCAACTAAGACCGAACCTTCGGCATGATCTAGCCATCCGCGAGTGAACTTGATTTCGCGCAGATCTTTCTCAGTACGTCCATCGTTGCGTGGCATTTTTACTCCTATGTAGTCAGTTATTAAAATGGAGAGCTAGAGAACTTGGTGTTCGACTTTAGTTACTTCTGGGCCTAGAAAACGTCGCGCTAAGGTTTCAAAGGCCTTGGCATCACCGGTTGCTAAGAATTTATGTGTGGCAGGCGTTGTTGATTGCGCACGTAGCAATCCATTTTCAACCAAGGTTCGATACAAATCTTTTGCAGTTTCTTCGGCGCTAGATACCAATGTGACGCCTTCGCCCATAACGTAGGAGATAACGCCAGTCAGTAGCGGGTAGTGCGTGCATCCAAGAACCAATGTGTCTACTTTTGCAGCCATTACGGGCGCTAAATATTCACGAGCAACTTTTGTAATCTCTGTTCCAGAAGTTTCTCCGCGCTCAACAAATTCCACAAATAGCGGGCAGGCAATCGATGTTATGTTCAGCTGTGGCGCGGCGGCAAATGCATCCACATATGCTTTTGAATCAATAGTTGCTCGGGTTCCGATTACTCCGACATTTCCGGATCGAGTTGCTGCAACTGCTCGGCGCACTGCTGGCTGAATAACTTCGATAACAGGAATTGAATAACGTTCACGTGCATCACGAAGCATTGCCGCAGATGCGGTGTTACATGCAATCACGATTGCTTTAACGCCTTGTGACACAAGGAAATCCATGGTCTCAAGGGCAAACTCGCGAACATCGGCAAGAGGACGTGGACCGTATGGCCCACGGGCAGTGTCACCGATATAAAGAGTTGACTCATTAGGAAGTTGATCAAGAATTGCACGTGCAACGGTTAAACCGCCTACACCTGAATCAAATATTCCAATTGGGGCATCACTCACAGGCCAAGCCTACCTTGCACTTATGGTTTAACTTGCTGGCGAACTATTGATTTTCATCCATAAGTGCTTCAATCAAACTCTCTTGTAGCCACCCCAACCAGCTATAAACAGCATAAACACCGCGCATTGGGTCATCAGGTGCTAACAGTTCTAGCTCTTGATGCGTGTTTTCCTCAACCTTTAATCGAACGCCTAGAGCAAGTCGCACATCATTCATGGCACCTAACCAAGCGTTTGCCGAATCATGATCTAATTCAACGACACCATCTACTGCCGCCTTAAGGTGCATCCTCATCGCCATTGCATGCGCTTGTTTTTTCTGGCGCAATGTTGATTCGGTATAGCGACGAAATTCAGATGCATCTACTTGATCGGCGTATGCATTAGGTAGCAACCGTAATAAAACTTCATCATCTGGTGGTGTGTCATGTGCTGTGATACCAACCATCGCTGCAAGCGGGTCATCGTTGTGATGATCGACGCGCTCTGCAAGCAGTTCGATGATTTGCTCTGTCAGATTAACCAATACTTCGCGTTCGGCCTCAGTAAAATTGGCAAGGTAAGCATTATCACCGTGCCGGAAAAAACCATGTTGTACTTCGCTCATAACGCTTGGTCGCCACGTTGAAGGGTTGCCCACAAGCCATACTCATGAAGCCGAGCAACATCATGTTCCATTTCTTCACGACTTCCAGTCGAAACAACGGCCTTACCTTCGGTATGAACCTTCATCATCAGTTCGTGAGCTTTTTCTTTGTTAAATCCAAAAAGCTCCATCAGAACATATGTCACATAAGTCATTAAGTTAACTGGATCATCCCAAACAATTGTTACCCATGGAATATCGCCGCTAAAGATTGCCTTTAACTCTTCATCCAACTTTTCATGGACATCAGGTTTGCTTTTAGTTTTAGGCATGATTAACGAATAACAATTGCAAATTGCTCGGAAGCGACATCGCCGATCAACTGAACTCGCATTGTTATGACTCCTCGTTTTGGCTCAACGGTGGTAAAGGTAAACAACCCACTTGCATCAGAAAGTGCTGCTGCACCTACATTTTGCCACTTACCATTAATGTTTTTCTGCAATTGAGCAGATTTTCCAACCAAGCGTGGCAGTAACTGTGCCTTGATTACTATCTGAGCACCCTTTGCGACAGATACAGGTCGGTCAAGCTGAATACTGCTCTTTACGATTATCGCCGCTTCTTGTGAAACTGATTCGGCTTGTTCCCATGTTCCAACAGTGGTCAAACGTAGTGAAGCATTTCCACCCAGCGTCATTGGAGTCGAAATCGTTCCATCTACAGCTGTTACAAGTTCTGTGACTTTGCTCCACACAGTTTCATTAGGTCGTTTAATCTCCAGGCTAACCGGTAGGCCTGCAATCGGTGTTTTATCTTTAAGTGTTAGCAAGCCCTTGACGGTAAATAAACCAGCGTAATTAATTGTGTTTTGTGGAGCACCTTCAATACTTAAAGTACTGACGACAGGATC
>JBEINN010000030.1:0-7905 GCA_040378115.1 Candidatus Planktophila sp.
AACTGAAAGTGCCAATCTGCGGCCGCCGCGCGCTGTTAAGCGTGCAAGTGGTAAAGCTAAAGCCGCAGCTCCCAGAACCGCACTTGTTTGCGCAAGTCCAGCCAAAGTTTCCGAATCAGTTATTGATGAAACAAGAAGCGAGCCAGCTGCAACAGTTCCGGCAACCCCAACACCACTTAAAACTTGCGCGCTTGCAAGAACCCTTACCGTTCTTCGTTGAAGCGCAGAGTTTGGCATTACGGAATCAAACGAACCCAAACAGCTGTATCAGTTGGCAATGTGTGCCCAGTTACTGGCCCACTTGCAACAAGTATCTGAATGTTGTTTGGCAGTTGAATTGGAGCACCAAAGTTGATGTAGCACGCGAAATCTCCTGGGCGTTCGAAGGCAACAACATTTTTACCCGCTTCGATCCATTCCATTGGACCATCGCCAAGACCAGCTTCTGATTTACGAATTGCTAATGCTTGGCGATACATAGTCAGCGTTGAACCTTCAACACCATCTTGAGTATCGACTGCGTACTTGCCCATCCAGGGTGATTGCGGCAACCAAGTTTCATTCAGTTTTAATGATTCATTAGTTGAGAAACCAAATCCACCCTTTGGATCAGATGACCATGGCAACGGAACACGACATCCATCGCGACCACGATCTTGATAACCACTCATCTTCCAGCGAGGATCAGTTAATCGATCCTCAGGTAAATCGCGAACTTCTGGCAATGCAAGCTCTTCACCTTGGTAAAGATAAGCGCCACCCGGAAGTGCCAGTGTCATCAAAGTTGCACTTCGTGCACGCAATGTTCCACGAGCAATGTTGAGCTTTGATGCATCGCCTTGGCGAGACAAAGTTGTATCGCCATGATTAGTCAGTCCCAAATCCAAACGGTCTACAGATCGCACGACATCATGATTGTTAAATACCCACGATGTAGGTGCTCCGACTTCGGCCAAAGCTTCGATTGAGTTATCAATCTTCTTCTTGATTTCGGCTGCATCCCACAATGTTGTGAGCATTTCAAAGTTAAATGAGTTTTGCAGTTCATCTGCACGAACATAACGAGCGATTCGAGAGGCAGGACTTACCCATGCTTCGGCAACTGCCATGCGATCTCCTGGATATGAATCAAAAATCTTGCGCCATGAACGATAAATATCATGAACACCATCTTGATCCCAGAATGGCTTGTGCTCTGTGCCAAGCATCGTTGCAGTTGGATCGATACGAATATCTGGCAAACCAGCTTCCTTAATCATTCCGTGTGCAACATCGATACGGAAACCATCGACTCCACGATCTAACCAAAACTTCAAAACATCTTCTAGATGATCTTTAACCTCTTGGTTTTCCCAATTCAGATCTGGTTGTTCTACTGCAAATAGATGCAAGTACCACTGGCCTGGCTTGCCATCAGCTTCGATAACGCGTTCCCATGCTGGCCCGCCAAAAACTGCCTCCCAGTTGTTTGGAGGAAGATCCCCGTTTTTGCCTTTTCCATCTCGGAACATGTAGCGATCACGTTCTTTTGATCCTGGCTTTGCAGCTAGTGCTGCTTGAAACCATTTGTGATCACTTGATGTGTGATTAGGAACGATGTCTACGATCAACTTGATTCCAAAATCATGTGCTTCTTTAATCAACTGTTCTGCCTGTGCCAGCGTCCCGTAATCAGGTTCGATATCCATATAATCAGAAACGTCATACCCATGATCATGTTGCGGAGATGGATACCAAGGCGAAATCCAAATCGCATCAATACCTAGTGACTTTAAATAAGGAAGACGTGAACGAATACCTTCGACATCACCAATGCCATCGCCATTTGAGTCAGCAAATGATCGTGGGTAGATCTGGTAGGTAACCGCATCTCTCCACCAAGGGCGCTCTTCGCGTGAAGCCAACGTACTCATCATTACTCCGTTTCGAGATATTGAGTCAGAAACTCTCGCTCAGCATCATTGATGGGCCGAGATTTCTTTGTATCCATAGAGACTGTTACCTGAACTGTTTTCACTCGTGCTACTAATTCATCACCGTTTTTCATTTCGTAGGTAAGACCAAATGATGAGTTTCCAATTGAATGCACCCAGATTTCGATATCGATGAAAATATCGCCTGTGTAAATCGGCGCAATGAAATCTACTTCAGCCCTAGCAACGACCATCTCATGCATCTTGGACCAGGTATAGCGAGCTTCTTGTGCGTAGACCAAATATGTTGCATTGTTTACATGTCCAAATGCATCAAGGTCGCCCCAACGAACATACTGTTTGTTCTGCGATTTCATTAACGAGTCAACTTTCGATAAGTCATGCGATGAGGGCGCGATGCTTCAGAGCCCAAACGCTCAATCTTGTTTGCTTCATAGCTTTCAAAGTTTCCTTCAAACCAGAACCATTTTGCATCGCCTTCGTAGGCCAAGATGTGAGTGGCAACACGGTCAAGGAACCAACGATCGTGAGAGATCACTACTGCGCAGCCTGGAAATTCCAATAATGCATTTTCAAGTGATCCCAATGTTTCAACATCAAGGTCGTTTGTTGGCTCATCCAGTAGCAATAAGTTTCCACCTTGCTTGAGCGTTAGCGCTAAGTTCAAACGGTTACGTTCTCCACCTGAAAGGATTCCTGCAGCTTTCTGCTGATCTGGGCCTTTGAAACCAAAGCAAGAAACATATGCGCGTGAAGGCATTTCAACTTGGCCGACCTTAATAAAGTCATTGCCATCTGAAACAACTTCCCACAAAGATTTCTTTGGATCGATTCCGCCGCGACTCTGATCAACATATGAAATCTTTACCGTTTCACCGATCTTTACTGAACCAGAATCTGGCTCTTCCATTCCCATCAAAGTCTTAAACAGCGTTGTTTTACCTGCACCATTGGGACCGATGATTCCAACGATTCCGTTACGTGGCAAAGTAAATGAGAGATCTTCAATAAGTACCCGATCTCCGAAGCCCTTAGTTAAGTTATTAACTTCAATAACTACGTTTCCAAGGCGTGGGCCAGGTGGAATCTGAATTTCTTCAAAGTCCAACTTACGCATCTTGTCTGCTTCGGCTGCCATTTCTTCATAACGCGCAAGACGAGCCTTTGACTTTGCTTGGCGGCCCTTTGCATTTTGGCGAACCCAGTCAAGCTCTTCAGCCAAACGCTTTGCACGCTTAGCATCTTTCTGACCTTCAACCTTTAGGCGTGCTGCTTTTGTTTCAAGGTATGTCGAATAATTACCTTCATATGGATATGCACGACCACGGTCGAGTTCCAGAATCCACTGTGCAACGTTGTCCAAGAAATATCTATCGTGAGTAATCGCAACAACTGCGCCTGCATACTTATTGAGGTGCTGTTCCAGCCACAAAACAGATTCTGCATCCAAGTGGTTTGTGGGCTCATCAAGCAGCAATAGATCTGGTGCTTGTAACAGCAACTTACATAAAGCTACGCGACGCTTTTCTCCACCTGATAACACCGAAACATCAGCATCAGCAGGTGGGCAACGAAGTGCATCCATCGCTTGTTCTAGCTGTGAATCTAATTCCCACGCATTGCGGTGATCTAGCTGCTCCTGCAGCTCTCCCATTTCAGATAACAACTTGTCGTAATCTGCAGCAGGGTTTGCCATCTCAGCGCTGATTTCGTCAAAGCGCGCAAGCATCGCAACAGTTTCGGCAACGCCCTCTTTAACATTATCGATGACATTTTTAGTCTCATTAAGTACTGGCTCTTGCAACAAAATTCCAACTGTGTAACCAGGAGTCAGGTATGCCTCGCCATTTGATGGTTGCTGTAATCCAGCCATGATCTGCAATACGGTGGACTTACCCGCACCGTTGGGTCCCACGACGCCGATCTTTGCGCCTGGATAAAACATAATCGTGACATCATCAAGGATGACCTTGTCACCGTGCGCTTTACGCGCCTTCTTCATCGTATAAATGAACTCAGCCATGGAATGAAACCTTAGTGGTTGCGACGGGTAGACTATGCATTACGACCCTCCTACAAGCGCCTGTAGCTCAGTCGGATAGAGCACCCGCCTTCTAAGCGGGTTGTCGCAGGTTCGATTCCTGCCAGGCGCGCAGACTGTTTTTTCTTTACAATTTTGGAGAACAAAAGAACCCAGGGCCACCCTCGTTGCCCTGGGTTCTTTTCTTTAGTTATTGAGTGTCGGAATTACTTGTTTGCGCGAGCGATTAGCTGCTTCGCCTTGGCAAGGAAGGTTCCTTCAACCACGACGAATCCAGTTGATGCCGCACCTAGTGAACACTCTGGCGATAACAAGTACTCAGCAAGTTCAACAACAGCCTTGCCCTTTTCCTTGTTTGTGTAAGAGGTTTCAAGCAACATGTAGCTAACGATTCCAAGAGTGTATGCACCCGGAACCTTTGTAGCGTAGTCATAAGTCACAATTCCGTCAGCAGCTTGCTTTGCTTCGCCTAAGAAGGCTGATACTGCAGCTGAATCTGGAAGTGTGAAGTTTCCTGAAGCATTACCAATGTATGCAGCGCGGAGACCAAATGAAGTTCCCCATTGCTTCTCTGCATATGTGATTGAGTAAGGAGTCTTAGAAGCAAGTGTTGCTACACCTTGTGAACCATTGGCACCAACAATACGACCGATGTTAGTTGTTGCATTGATGTTGCCAGGGAATGCAGTTGTGAAAGCATCATTAGCAGCCTTGTTCCAAACTGTTGGCGCATTTCCGCTCATCCAACGTGTGAAGTTGTTGGTTGTTCCTGATGTATCTGAACGGAAGACAACCTTGATTGGCTTGTTTGGAAGTGTATAAATGATTGACTTTGAGGCATTGCGAAGAACAATTGGGTTGCCCTTTGAATCTAATTTCGCATTTCCGTTTGCGTCCTTGCGGTAGATAACTGACTTAACTACACGGTTGTTATCTGCAACAATCTGTGGATCATTCCACTGAGTGATTTGGCCAGCGAAAATCTTTGCAACTGTGTCTGCAGAAAGGTAGATGTCTTTCTTTGCTGGAAGGTTAACTAGCACTGCAATTGGAGCTGCCACGATCGGTGCATGGAAAATTGTTGAACGCTTGTTTGCACCTGTGTGTGCTGAGTCTGAGAACCAGAAATCGCCAATTCGGTTGTCTGAGTTGTTCTTACCTGTACCGGAACCAGTTGATGTGTAAACAAATGAATGTCCAGTCTTCTGAGCAAAGCCTGCCTTGCAAGCTTCTACTAGAGGAACAACAAATGATGCGCCTGATCCAGCAAGATCAACGGCGTGAGCTGGCGTTGTGCCAGAGACTGCAATTACTGCGGCAAGAACTAACGCCTTTGCCTTCTTTGAAAACTTCATGAACAACCTTTCGTAGGAGGGTAAAACCTTTACATCCCCGAAAGTAGTTACTGGTGGTTACATCTAGGCAAGAGTTAGGTAAACAAATCCCTAGCCTTAGGTGAACAATTGGTGTTACCCGAAACGTCCTGTCACATAATCTTCAGTGCGCTTATCCTGAGGCGACGAGAATATTTTGCTTGTTGGAGCTGTCTCGACCATTACGCCAGGTCCGCCATCAGACAGGAAGAAAGCGGTGTAGTCAGAGACTCGAGCAGCTTGCTGCATGTTGTGGGTCACGATGACGATTGTCATCGACTTAGCCAATTCAGAAATTGTCTCCTCAATACGGAAGGTCGAGCCTGGATCCAAAGCTGAACAAGGCTCATCCATCAAAAGTACCTGAGGCTCAACTGCTAGTGACCGCGCAATACATAAACGTTGCTGTTGTCCACCTGAAAGTGCTCCGCCATGTTCGCCTAAACGATCCTTGACCTCACTCCATAAACCGGCACGCACAAGACATGATTCGAGCAATTCATCAGTATTGCTTCGCTTCAGTTGAGCAAGCTTCAAACCTGATAAAACATTCTCACCGATTGTCATTGAAGGGAATGGGTTTGGCTTTTGAAAAACCATTCCAACCTTGAGTCGGATCTTTGTGACATCCGTTCCTGGTGCGTAAATGTCTTGTCCATCAAGCAAAACTTCTCCAGCTAGTGCAGCTGTAGGGATGAACTCGTGCATGCGATTTAAGGTGCGAATAAAGGTTGATTTACCGCAACCAGATGGACCAATAAGAGCGGTAACGGTTCCAGCAGCAAAATCTAGTGAGACATCCGACAGAACATGCTTAGTACCAAACCACGCATGTACGCCACGTGTTTCTAGTCCAGTACCCAACAAGTTAGTTCCTGGCACACGTTGCTCGCGGTTTCCTGCGACTGACGCAAGTGATGATGGCGTTGTTGCTTGCATTTTATTCTCCATACCCTTGTCGTTACCTGAATTCTCCATTGATGACATCTCAACCAACCTTTCGTCCACTGAAATAACGCGCAAGGCTAAACAAGAAAACAATCAGTATGAGCAGAATCAACATTGCTCCCCAAGCTCTTGTGTATGCCTCTTCCGTTCCGCCTGTTAGGAATGCTTTCCAAATATAGAAAGGTAGGGATCCCATAGGACCAGAGGTCGGATTAAAGTTAAGAGCGTCAGCGCCACCAGATACCAAGAGAATTGGGGCGGTTTCTCCAATGATTCGAGCTACACCCAAGATAACAGCTGTTACTAAACCGCTACGCGCTGCTGGCACAACAACGCCAGAAACTGTGCGCCACTGAGTAGCCCCGAGTGCGACACCTGCTTCACGAAGATCATTTGGAATTAACAGAAGCATTTCTTCAGCAGTGCGTGCAATTGTTGGGATCATCAAAATACTTAAAGCAAGAGAACCCATCAACCCTGTTAATTCTTGTGTAACAGGAATAATCAAAATTGAGAGAATAAAGAGGCCAGCAACAATTGATGGGACACCGCTCATTGCTTGTACAAGGAACTTAATCGGACGGGCCAATTTTCCCTTGATCTCTGTTAGGTAAAGCGCTGTGAGCAGACCAATAGGGAAACTGATAACCAGTGCGCCACCCACCATAATTAAAGTTCCGACAATTGCATGCAAAAGTCCACCGGCTTGAACAGGATCATTTACTGATGCCATTGTCATGTCGTTGGAAAACATTCCAAAGTGAATGCCTTTGTAGCCCTTAAGAACAACAGTTGAAACGATGCTGACAATTGGAATTAAAGTTAGAACTATTCCTAGAGATGCAAAACTGCTAAGCAGAGAATCTTTTGCAGCAGGCATGTCACGTAGACGCAACTGCTGTACAAAAATCAGAGCTGTTGAAAAGAAAAAGAATGCAGCAGCAAATCCAAGTTTTCCACTTAAACCAGTGAACTCAACTGCTAATCCAGCTAGAACAAGGCCTAAACCGATCAAGGATCCAGTAGCCAAACGCTGCTGAATCGTTATCGCCCAAGGAGTTTGTGGTTTCGGAATGGTCGTTTGAGTCATCGTCCCTTCCTTCCAAATCTATTGATCAAGACATCTGAAATAGCATTTACCATGAGGGTTAACAGGAATAGCACCAGGCCTGCAGCCATCAGCGCATTTACTTCATCTGGACCAGCTTCGCCGAATTTCAGCAGAATTAATGAAGCAACGTTTCCACCAGCACCAAACAAAACCTGCCAGTTAATCTGATAGACAACGTTTAGAACCGTATACACAGCAACAGTTTCACCCATCGCGCGACCAAGACCCAACATGGCACCGCCCACAACTCCGCCACGTCCATAGGGAATTACAACTGCGCGGATCATCGCTAATTTTGATGCACCTAATGCATAGGCAGCTTGGATTCGATCTAACGGTGTTTGATCGAAAATTTCCCGCGAAATTGCGGTAACGATAGGAATGATCATGATTGCAAGTACTAAACCTGCAATAAACGGGGACCGCTCAAAAATGGGTGCTGGCACATCGAAGAAAGGTATGAAGCCAAGATATTTGTTGAGCAACTTGGCCCAGTAT
>JBEINN010000105.1:0-3676 GCA_040378115.1 Candidatus Planktophila sp.
GAAAAATCAATGTCATCGATGATACGAACACCGTGACCTAGTCGTTCTGCTCCGCAGATTTGGATGGCTTCCCAGATTGAGGGGATTCCATACGCTTCACCAGCATGGATAGTAAAATGGGCATCTTCTTTACGAAGATAATCAAAAGTATCTTTTTGATCAGATGGCGGGAAACCATCTTCAGGACCAGCGATATCAAAGCCTACGACTCCTTTGTCTCGGTACTTAACGACTAACTCGGCAACTTCTTGAGATTTTTTGTTTTGACGCATTCCACATAACAATGAGCGAACCTCAATTGTGAAACCTTCAGCTTTTGCTTCTTGCATTCCTAACTTATAACCTTCCAATGTTGCCTCAACAACATCAGACATTGATAATCCTTTTTCAGTAAAAAGCTCGGGTGCTCCACGAACTTCGGCGTAGACAACACCATCGCGAGCCAGATCTAAAGCGCACTCTCGCGCAACTCGAATAATGTCCTCTTTGCGTTGCATCACTGCAATTGTGTGTGAAAAGGTTTCAAGGTAGCGAACCAAAGATCCTGAATCACATGATTCGCGGAACCAGGTTGCTAACTCTGCTGCATCATGAGTCGGAAGAGCGGTGTAACCAATTTCTTGTGCGATGTCGATGATTGTTTGGGGACGCAATCCACCATCTAAGTGATCATGCAACATAACCTTGGGAACAACTTTGATCTGCTCCTTAGTCGGAATGCTGTTCATGCTCATCTGGTGCGCCCCTTAATCAACGATACGTTCAACGATAAGCGGAAGACGATCAATTCCGCCAACTGGCATATCTCCAATGGTTACAGAGTTATCCAGAGACTCCAAAGCACGCGTAAAGGCGGCTGGAGTGTCGGTATGGAGCGTATAGAGCGGCGCTCCAGCGGCAATCTGCTCCCCTGGTTTAGCGTGAATCTCGATTCCTGCCCCTGCTTGAACCGCTTCGCCTTGTCGAGATCGGCCAGCACCTAAACGCCAAGCAGCCATTCCAACCTTCATCGCATCCATCGAAAGGATTGTTCCGCTGCTTTGTGCAGTCACAACAGTGTTCTCGCGAGCAACAGGAAGTTTGGCATCAGGATCTCCACCTTGCGCGCTAATCATCTGACGCCAGACATCCATTGCTTTTCCATTTTTCAAAGCTGCTGCTGGATCTGCGCCTTTTATACCAGCTAATTCAAGCATTTCTTGTGCAAGCAAAACCGTAAGTTCAACAATATCTGATGGGCCACCACCAGCAAGAACTTCAACTGATTCACGAACCTCCAAAGCATTTCCGGCGGTCAATCCAAGTGGAACATCCATTGCAGTTACTAAGGCAAGAGTTTTTACACCAGCGCGTTTTCCGAGGCCCACCATAACGTGTGCAAGTTCTTTTGCTTTTGCAGGATCACTCATAAATGCACCTGCACCGGTCTTCACATCCAAAACAAGGGCGCTGGTTCCTTCGGCAATTTTCTTACTCATGATTGATGATGCAATAAGCGGAATCGCTTCAACCGTTGCAGTTACATCACGAAGTGCATACAACTTTTTATCCGCAGGCGCTAATCCAGCACCCGCTGCACAAATAACTGCGCCACAATCTTGCAAAACTTTTAACATTTCTTCATTAGTTAAGGATGCACGCCAACCAGGAATAGATTCCAACTTATCGAGTGTTCCACCTGTGTGACCTAATCCGCGACCAGATAACTGTGGCACCGCTGCCCCGCATGCAGCAACAAGTGGTGCTAGTGGCAAAGTAATTTTGTCTCCCACGCCACCTGTTGAATGTTTATCAACTGTTGGCCGAGATAGTGCAGACCAGTTCATTCGTTCACCGCTATTGATCATTGCATCGGTCCAACGAGAAATTTCGCGGTTTTCCATGCCATTGAGCAAGATCGCCATAAGCAGTGCTGACATTTGCTCATCAGCCACTGCCCCGCGGGTATATGCGTCAATCACCCAATCAATTTGAGCATCTGTCAGTGAATGGTGATCACGCTTTGCCGCAATGATTTCTGCGGCGGAGAAGGCTTCAATCATTTAGCGCTCGTTGCGATCTAGATCCTCGGGACCAAAGGCCCACGGAAGCATCGCTGACATCTTCTGCGGGCCATCATCTGTCATGAGCAAAGCTTCAGGGCCCCCATGTTCAAACAAAAGCTGACGACAACGTCCACACGGTGCCAGTAAATCTCCTTGACCATCTACGCAGACAATTGCAATTAAACGACCGCCACCTGATGAACAAAGATTTGAAACCAGACCACATTCGGCACACAAGCCAACCCCGTAGCTAGCGTTTTCAACATTGCAACCAGTAACGATACGTCCATCATTTACTAAAGCTGCGACTCCGACTGGAAACTTTGAATACGGGGCATACGCCATCTTCATGGCACCAATTGCTGATTGGTGAATTGTTTCCCAATTAATGGTTGTCATCGAAGCCCACCACGTCGGTAAGGAATTCCATCGGCAGCTGGCATTCGTAATCTTTGTGAGGCAAGTGCCATGACAAGAATTGTTGCGATGTATGGAGTCATTGTTACCAACTGACCTGGAAGCTCATCAACTGCGAAGTAGAACCACAAAGTAAATCCTGCAGCTGCTAGAGCTATGACTGCACCAATTTGCTTTCCGCTCTTGAACTTTCTAAAGGCAACAAATGCCAAGATAACAACGATGAACAACAGAAGTGCATGGATCGCAGCTGAATCACGAAGTTGCAGCGCGTCGGCAAAACCGAATAGTCCCGCACCAGCAAGCAACCCACCTGGGCGGTAGTTACCAAATAGCAGCGCTGCAAGTCCAATGTATCCGCGACCTGCCACTTGATTCTCTTGGTAATTACTTGCCGCAACGATGGCTAGGAAACCTCCACCTAGTCCAGCTAAACCTCCAGAAATAAGCACACCTGCATACTTCATTGCATATACGTTGACACCTAATGATTCTGCCGCAACAGGTGCTTCACCGGCACTTCGCAAGCGCAAACCAAAAGCGGTGCGCCATAAAATGAAGTAAGCGAGTGGAACAAATGCAATTGCAACCATAGTTACATAGGAAACATCACCGGTTAAACCACGAAGAATCGACGCTAAGTCAGAGACAAAGAACCAGTTGAGGTTTGCGATCGATCCTAAAAGATCAGGGCTCTTCCATCCAAAAAAACTACCCCCGGATAAAATAGGTAATCCATTGACCGGGATTGTTTCAATTCCTGGAGATTGAGATGGCCCTGGCCATGCTCCACTCTTGTACATAAGGGTTGATAAGTAGCGAACTAAACCAGCAGCAATAATGTTGATTGCAACACCTGATACAACATGATCAACGCCAAATGTAACTGTTGCTATCGCGTGCACTAGTGCACCAACAGATCCAAAGATCATTGCAGCCAATAATCCAGCCCAAGGACCATGTTGTGAACCGATGTAACCACCAGCCCATGCACCCATGATCATCATGCCTTCAAGGCCGATGTTTACTACACCGGATCGTTCGGAGAACAAACCACCTAGTGCTGCTAAAACAATCGGCACTGAAAGCAGCAGTGCAGCGGAGGCGGTACCAGTACTAGTTAAATCCGAGGCACCTGTAATGACTCGAATTGATGCCAAGACAAAAACCAGCATTACTGCATAGCGCAAGAGTTTCATAGCTTTCATGCTGCC
>JBEINN010000041.1:0-6827 GCA_040378115.1 Candidatus Planktophila sp.
GCGGGCGGTCAGAATTTCTAAGGGCTTAACTCTTTCCCAGGTTTCTTTACAGAGCAAAGGCTCGATATCGGCAATCGCATTGGGATCCTACGAACGCGGCGACAGATCATTGAGCACCCAAAAACTCTTTGAGATATCACAGATCTATGGAGTTCCAGTATCCGAGCTTTTATCATCGCCCAACAAGGGCATCGATTCTGGTCGAGTCATTATCGATTTAAGGAAACTAAGCCTCAATCAGGATTTATCGACAGAGGCACCCCTAAAAATAATTCAATGTATAGCTGCCATGCGTCACGATTGGAATGGTGAAGTTATATCCCTGCGTAATACCGATGTGGCGCTGCTTAAAATCTTCGCTGATTATTCAGAGGAAGAGATACAGATATTTCTGCAGAACTATGCGCTCGCTAAATTGAAATAGTGTCCTTGATGCTAGCTATACGGCCTAAAACCCCATGGATGTACTTTGATGACTCATCACTGGAAAGCTCTTTTGCAAGCGCAAGTGATTCATCTATGGCAACGCTGATTGGAACTGCGGTTGACCAAAGGATTTCAAAAATTCCTAGCCTCAAAATATTTCGATCAACCGCGGGTAATCGATCCATATCCCAGCCCTGAGCATAGGTAGTGATTAATTCATCGATCTTGCGACGATTTTCGGCAACACCATTAACTAACTCTTTGGTGTAGTCACGAATTGGACGAGCATCGGGACCTTCTTCTTGAACATCTCTTGATTGCAAGGTTGCAACCAGGTCAGTCCCCCGAATATCGCTTTCGTACAATAGATCAAGCGCCTGTTTACGCGCCTTGCTACGGGCCGACACTAGCTAGCGCGACCCTGGTATGACCCATCACGTGTATCCACCATAACAACCTCGTCCTGCTTGATGAACAATGGGACCTGAATTTCAATTCCAGTTTCAACCGTTGCAGGCTTAGTTCCACCTGATGATCGATCACCTTGGATACCTGGTTCGGTGTAAGTAATCTTTAGTGGGACAGAAGCTGCTAATTCAATGTACAAGGGATTGCCTTCATTAACCGCAACAATTGCTTCTGTATTTTCCAGCATGTAGTTTGCTGCATCTCCAACCGTTGCAGCACTAATCGTCATCTGGTCATAAGTCTTAGTATCCATAAACACGAAATCATCGCCTTCCTTGTAAAGGTATTGCATTTCGCGCTTTTCAAGAATCGCGATATCGACTTTGACGCCCGCGTTGTAGGTTCTATCAACCACTTTGCCGCTCAGAACAGACTTAAGCTTTGTGCGAACAAATGCTGGACCCTTGCCAGGCTTAACGTGTTGGAACTCAACCACAGTCCACAACTGACCTTCGATCTCCAGAGTCATTCCATTTTTTAAATCATTTGTTGTTGCCACAGCTAATCCACCCGCTCTATATCGATTGTGTTTATTTTTACGAAGGTCAAAGGATACCCGCTCTGTGGGTGTGCTTTGTTACTTTGAAAGGAGATTTGCTAGCGCAATGATGGCCAAAACATAGGAATTTGGACCAAATCCACCGATGGTTCCGTTGGCTACTCCAGAAATCACAGATGTATGACGAAACTCTTCACGACTAAGCGGGTTGGAAAGATGTACTTCGATCAGCGGTGCCTTTACTAACTCCGCTGCATCACGGATCGCATAAGAATAATGTGTGAAGGCAGCTGGATTGATAATCACAGGGGTGTTGTTGTCCGCTGCGTCATGCAACCAACCGATTATTGTGGCTTCATCATCACTTTGAAGTACTTCTGCCTCAAAACCATGTTTTGTTGCCGCGATGCCAATCAGATTCTTTAGCTCTGCATAATTGAGGTCGCCGTAAATTGAAGAATCTCGAATGTCCAATCTCGAAAGATTAGGTCCGTTAATTACTAAGATCTTCATGAGGCAATCATCTCATAGGCGGCATCGAGTTCGTCGGAGGAAAGATCCTCTAGACGAATTGTGGATCCAATTCCATCCAATACAACAAAGCGAAGCATATTTCCTCGTGATTTCTTATCAAGGGAAAGCATAGGAAGTAACTTTGACCATGCTTGACGATCAAATGTTGTGGGCAGGTTGAATCTACTTAATAAATCTCTGTGTAGCGCCACAGCAGTGGCATCTATAAGCCCACGGGCTGCCGCTAACTCGGCGACAAAAACCATGCCAATAGCCACTGCTTCACCATGGCGCAGTTGGTATTTGGAATGCTTTTCAATTGCGTGACCCAATGTATGGCCGTAGTTAAGCGCCTCACGCGCATAACTTTCCTTGAAATCAGTTGAAACAACTGAAGCTTTAACAGCTACAGCACGAAAAATGAGATCTTCCAGGAGGCTGCGATTCCCAAAAAGGTTCTGTGTCGAGCACTTTGCTGACAAATTCAAAATCTCTGGATCTGAGATAAATCCGCACTTGATTACTTCAGCCATTCCCGCAGATAGATCTCTTGGAGACAAGGTCCGGAGGAAATCGATGTCAACAATGACTGAAATCGGCGAGTGGAAAGCGCCAATCAGATTCTTTCCGTAATCCGAGTTAATCCCTGTTTTTCCACCTACCGATGCATCAACCATTCCCGCCAATGATGTCGGAACTGCAATCCAATCAATCCCACGAAGCCAAGTTGATGCTGCAAACCCCGCCAAATCTGTTATCGCACCCCCGCCTATACCAACAATCACATCAGAGCGCGTAAATCCTGCAGCGCCTAGCCAATTCCACAAGGTAAAGAGAGTTGAGGCGCTTTTGCCTTCTTCACCATCTGGAACTGTAAAAACATGGACATCGCAATCGAGTGCTTGTATCGACTTTAGTTCCGGCGAATAGCCAGAAGAAACAATTACACCTACTCGTGTTCTGGATTGGATCAGCTCGGTCAATGAACTCTCCCATTGAACACCTATAGAAACGGTGTAGTTACGTTCTGCGGTTACTGAAATGCTTTTCATGGCAGTCTCATTTTTATCTCAGCTACAACTTGATCGACCCTCATATCATCTACCTTAATGGCATCATCAGCTAACATCTCGTAAATCGGACGTCGGCTATCGCTTAAGGCCTGCCACTGTGCACGCGGATTTCCAAGAAGAAGTGGTCGATCTCGGTTAAATCCAACCCTAGGAGCTGCAGTTGCTAATGAAACATCGAGAAAAACGGTGTGTGAATGGGATTGCTTGATTGCATCCTGAGCATCTTGAGAGATAGGAGCACCACCTCCAAGACTGATCACTGCAGATTCCAGAGCAAGTACATCCCTGAGAGTTTGCATTTCGATCTCACGAAAATGTGGTTCACCATCAACCACGAAAATATCGGTGATTGTCTTGCCAGTTTGTTTCTCAATCAACTTATCCGTATCAATAAACCTGAGTCCTAGATCCTCAGCTAGAGCGCGGGCTACTGTGCTCTTTCCGGCACCGGGAGGACCAATCAAAAGTATTCGGTTCATAATTAACTTTTACTTAAAGTTTAAACTCGAGATGTAAGACTCGAAATTGCGACGGGTCTCTGTCACCGAATCTCCTCCAAACTTCTCTAAGACAGCTTCAGCTAGAACAAGTGCAACCATCGCTTCAGCCACAACTCCCGCCGCAGGCACGGCACAAACATCAGAGCGCTGATTTATGGCCTTGGCCGCTTCGCCAGTAGAAACATCAATTGTGTCCAAGGCTTTAGGCACCGTTGAAATTGGCTTCATGGCCGCTCTTACTCTGAGAACTTCACCGTTAGACATTCCGCCCTCTGTGCCACCAGCGCGATCGGTTCGACGAACTATTGCTCCCTTTGAATTCTTTTCAATCTCATCATGTGCCACGGAACCACGACGTGTTGCGGTTTGGAAACCATCTCCGATTTCAACGCCCTTGATGGCTTGGATTCCCATAACAGCGCCAGCCAATTTTGAATCTAGGCGGCGGTCCCAATGAACATGTGAACCCAATCCAGGCGGCATGTTAAATGCCAAAACTTCGACTACGCCACCCAAAGTGTCACCATCACGATGTGCCTTTTCGATCTCAGCAATCATCGCCTCGCTGGTTTGCGAATCTGCACAACGCACGGGGTCCTCATCAATTAACTTCATATCTCCCGGGTTAGGCAAAGGCGTATCTTCGGGAACTCGCACAGAACCGATTGAAAGAACATGACTCAAAATAGTGATTCCAACACTCTGTTCTAGAAACTTTCTAGCTACTGCACCTAAGGCGACTCGCGCTGCAGTTTCACGAGCACTTGCTCGTTCTAAAATTGGACGCGCATCATCGAAATTATATTTCTGCATTCCAACAAGGTCGGCGTGACCTGGTCGCGGGCGAGTTAAAGGCGCGTTCCGTGCAAGATCCTTAATTTCATCCTCTGGAACTGGATCCGCCGACATCACCTTTTCCCACTTCGGCCATTCTGAGTTTCCAACTTGGATCGCAATAGGTCCACCTTGAGTAAGACCCAAACGCACGCCGCCAAGAATGGTTACTTTGTCCGCTTCGAAATTTTGACGGGCGCCGCGTCCGACTCCTAAGCGACGACGCTGCAGGTGGTAATCAATATCTGCAGTTGTTACCGACACTGATGCAGGGATTCCTTCAACGATTGCACTGAGTGCTTGCCCATGTGACTCACCCGCAGTTAACCAACGCATGTTCCTATTGTGACAGATCAGGGGGCTATCTTGTCGCCAAATAAAGTGTTAGAGCTACAAAAATGCTGGGTGCTAACGCGATTTTGCGGGGTAATTCCCCTTTCCAAAGGGTTTCCATAATTGCATAGACAATCGCACAAAGAGTCAGGCAAAAACCTAAATGAAAAAAGGTGGTCTGAGAGTCTGAATTCAACATCAATCCCACGATGGCTAAGAGTTTCACATCGCCCATCCCTAATCCACATAGTTGAAGTACAGCAAGAATCCCAACGGCTAAAAGAATTCTCGAGACTGGACCGAGCCCATGCAATAAAACATAGGGAGCACATAGAAAGGAAAGCCAGATCAAATAAATGTTAGGTATCAAATATGACTTAAGGTCTGCCAATGAGATTGGTAGAGCCGCGATAAGAAATGGAATCCACACGCGAAAACCCTAGCAAGAGCCACTTTTTGTGATTCTATTCTGTGGATTAAGCTAACTTTTTAACTGCGGCGTCTCTCATCTTTGCGAGAAGCAGCTCTCTATCGCACCTAAGGTCTGCAAATATCTCGATCTGTGAAATAGCTTGATGAATTAAGAGATCTAAACCATCAATGACAGGGCCACTAGATTCAGACCATACCTTTGATATCGAAGTTGGCCAAGGATGATACAAAACTTCGAAGAATGTTCCGCTGGGAGTATTTATTGACGAGGTAAAGAAATCCGCCGCTTTATTGGGTGTTGTATTGATTACAAGGGTTGCTGTATTGATCAGGCTAGTAAATTCCCACGGCAAGTAAGTGACATCAACCAAACTTGCCCGGTTCATGGCCGCTTCTCTCTCTGGATTCCGGCTGATAACTGAAATACTCTTTGCAAACTGTGAAACTGATGAAACTGCAGCTCGCGCAGTAGCTCCTGCACCAATAATCAAGACTGAGTCAATTTTTTCTAATCCATGCATCTGCAATGTTTGATCAAAACCCGACACATCAGTACTGGTAAGGCTCCAAACTCCTTCATTCAACGAAAGCGTGTTTCCACAAGAGATCCGAGCTGCGACATCAGAGATGACATCAGCAACTTTCATAGCCTCTTCTTTCAAAGGCATCGTGAGAGATAAGCAATTCTTATCGGTCTGACTCATAAAACTTTCCAAGCCACCGGCCTTGACCTCGATGGCCTCGTACCGCGCCTGCAACCCAAGATGTTCGTACGCTAAAGAATGGATCAACGGGCTCAGAGAATGAGCTATCGGAGAACCAAGTACTGCTGCATTAATCAATTGAAGGCACCAGCCTTTCTGTTCTTTGTGTACTCAACTTTCCATTTACTAAACTCGTCAAAACTGGCTGTGAATCTGGTGTCACCTGGGGCAACTGTAATGAAATACAACCAGTCCCCCTGTAATGGTTCAAGTGTGGCTTTCATGGCATCCGAACCTGGGCTGCAAATAGGTCCAGGTGGCAAGCCATATTTTCTATAAGTGTTGTACGGGGAGTTCAACATCGTAGATTTACGGCTAAGAAAAATGTCTCCTCTTGCCTGCATGATGAAGTGAACAGTTGAATCCATTTGCAGCGGCATACCAACCTTCAAGCGATTGAAAATGACTCTAGCTACTTTGGGAAAATCCCCATTGGTACTTTCAGCTTGAACGATTGATGCGATCGTTAGTAGCTGCTGCGCCGAGAAGTCCTTACTCCCCTGCAGTAACTTACGTCCATAAGGGTCATCTATGAACCTATTGATCAGGGTCTGAGCCGCTGTTTGGGCAGATGTTCCTTTTGGGAAGGAGTACTGCGCAGGAAAAATTAATCCTTCGCTATTTGAAAAACCTTTAGGAAGTTTAACCGAAGAAAAAGCAGTACTTATCTCTGATTTTGCAAATCCATAATTGATAAATGCTTTTTTTACTTCGCTCTTCCAAGCACCCTCTGCAACCTTAATCAGATTCGGGATACGTTCTAAGTCTAATAGTTGATCCAAGGCTTGTCGGGCTGAGATTTTCAGCGTTAAGCGATGGCTACCTGGTGCAACCTTTTCCGATCGAACATCACCTACTGCTGTACGAAAGTAAGCCTGCGCAGATTTTACGACTCCCGATTCGTAGAGAATAGATGCAATCTGTGAACCAGTCGCCCCTGGTGGTATCTCGACAATTACTTCTGGAAGATCTTGAACTGTTTCAA
>JBEINN010000077.1:0-4747 GCA_040378115.1 Candidatus Planktophila sp.
CAACTGAAGCGTGACCAAGCGGGGGCATTCCGAGTGATTTAGCAACTTTTTCAGCACGCTCGTATAAAGCCATAGTTGATGAAGTTTCAAGAGGGGGACGGTTGAAACCACCACTCACTTCATAACGGGTACCTGCATTTATTGGCTTCAAAGCTTTGATCGCAGTATCTACGCGTTGCAGATCTGCCATCGAATAAGAACGGATATCAACATCTAGTACAGCTAAATCTGGAACCGTATTTGTTGTGTTTCCGGCGCGTAATGTTGTCGGGACAACTGTTGTTCCATGCTCTGAATTTTCCATTGCAGCAATCGCTAAAACCGCATGTGCAATTTCAGTTGTTGCATTAATGCCTTTTTCTGGTTCAAGACCTGCATGCGAAGCCTTGCCATGAATCTTGACTTGGTACATCGCTGTACCTTTTCTTCCCGTTTTCACTTTTCCATCAAGGGTTGCCTCTAAAACTAAGACAGCTTTTGCTTTTGCTGAAATCTCTTTGATGAACTCTTTACTAGTCGCACTGCCAGTTTCTTCATCTGTTGTGGCAATCAGCGCAGCATTGCCTGTAATTCCCTTCATCGCATATAAAGCCTGAATGAATCCTGCCTTCATATCGAAAACTCCTGGGCCACGTGCTGCAGTGCCTTCTACGTGCCACAAAGGTTGAAATGAACCCTTTGGCCACACCGTATCTAAATGTGCAAGCACAACTACATCAGGTGTTGAAGAACCCCACCAAAAAACAGGACGGCCGCTTACTTCACGAATCTCGGAGGGTTTTCCTAAAACACGTGTTGCGATTTCATTTGCCAATGCGATGACATCGCGGCATGCCTGAAGATCTTCAGTTGGTGATTCCAACTTAACTAACGCTTCGAGGTCGGCCAACATGGGATAAGTCTATAGCGGTGCTACGCCGGTGATGCGTGGAATTCTGAAGGATTGGACCTCACCCGTTGCATGATCCTTGGCGATCAAGGCCCCAGCGCTAATGCGGATTGGATCGATTATTCGATGTGTAACTCCACCATTGTTGTCGGCATAGCCGATTGACAGGGTTTTTTCATCGGTGATGAATTGATTAAGAATTTCCATAGTTTCATTAGCGGTAGTGCGGGGTAGTTGCCCCAAAGCTTCACTGGCAACTTGGCGAAGTTTGGATTGACGATGTGTTGACTTCTCGCCGGTGCGCAAAACTCGTATTGCAGCACTAATTACATCTTCTGTTGGAGTTTCAATTTCACCAATGACACGTGGAGGTCTTGGCTTTGCAATTGAACGGTTGGATTTCGGTCCAGTCAATACCATTCCGTTCGCTGACTCACCCGCAGGTAAATAGCCAGCTTCTCTTAAGGTTCGCATCGCATCCGTTGCATCCATCTCACAGATAACAACTTCAGGTGCAATACGTCGTAGTGATAAAAGTTCAAGTTTCTTGTCATTCATGATTTGAGAAATCAGTGCAGTATCTTCACAGCGAATAAATGAAGATGTGTTGCCAACACGAAGTTTTCCGTGTTTCTTTGCAACATCGGCAATCAGATATTCAAGAGGTTGTGGCATCGGTGTCTTTGAAGTTTTGGTAAGAAAACTCTTAATTTCATCACCTGTTTTGCCATGATCTAAAGCTCTGCGAATTGTTGCTTCGCTAAAGCGATAGACAGTTGCGCCACCGCGACTTTCGATTTCAGCCATCATTGCCAACGCTTGGGAAATCTCGTGCTCCAATGGTCCAGGCGCAATTGCGGTGTTATCACTTTGAATCAAAATGTGGTCCACCGTTTTTGGAAGATCCTCATTAATCGAACTGAGATCATCACCGTTGAGAAATTCCACACCGAACTTTGAGATCGCGCCTTGCCCGGTTATTCCTAGCCATTCGGCTTCACGCAACGTCCATTCAGCTAACTCTTCTTGCAATGATGAATTTCTGCGCACCGGAGCCCGCCAAGAGATTACCTCTTTGAAACTCTTCCATTCTGGTGCAATACCTTCGTTTTCGCGCAATAGTTCTAGCGTTAAAGCACGGACGCGGGCAGCATTTACTCGATCTAATTCTGGGCCAAGGGCAGCAACATTTTTTGCCTCTACTCGACCTACTAATCCACTTACACGCGAGGTAATCAACCATTGAGATGCCAACATTTGCCAACGATCGGCAGGAGTCTGCATCAACCAGATATCAAATTTGTTACTTGGCAGAATTCTTTCATCAGCATCAATACTGACAAGAGATGCTAGATAAGCAAGTTCTGCAATAAAAGCTGTACAAGATTCATCAACACCTAAGTGATTTGAAATGATTTTCAGGTCTCTAACTCCAAGACCTCCCGCTCTTAATGCATCTGCAGGTTCATCTGCCCAGAAGTTAAGTAATTCTTCAACCCAACGAAGAACTGTTGAAATATTTGCAATTGCCGCAAGATTTACCTGTTTTTCTTCTCGCTTACTGCCAGTTAACTTAGGCTGATTGATAAATCGCTCTTTGTGAACTTTTCCTCCACGAAGATGAATTGCAACTTCACGCGTTAAGATTACTGTTCGCTGATCTAGCGGAACTAAAAACTTTTTATCAAGTAGCCAACCAACGCCAGGACCTGGATTCTTGATGTCGCCAACACTGCCACGTGGAGGTCCCCACGTTAAACGATCCAAAACTTTCTTTGCATCCGCTGGCGCATCATCTAATTCACTTAACTTCAGTTTGGCTAAAGATGCTGGCCCAAGACCAGCTGGTTCTGCGCCCATTACTTCGCGCAATTGTGTTGGTAAGCGCATTCCATCATCGGATGGGTAGATCAAACCAATCATTATCAAGTGGGTAAGGGCAGATTTCGCTTCTTTTTCTGTCAACGCTATTACTTGTTTTTCGGTGAAAGGTTCATTTATGGATGCAGAAGCTTCTAGTACTTGGTACTGCCATTGGTTGAGTGAATCTATAGCTCGCGCAAGGCTTGGCGCAGAACAGGCACGAACCGCAAGGGATGCAATATCTGAAGGCACCGGGGTAATCAGGTCAGGTCGAGCCTTAAAAAGATTTAAGAAGGCAGCATCATCAACACTACGTAGGTAGTCTGAAAAGGAGCGCATTTCCATAACTTGCCTACATTACTGGCATATTGGGTGTTCTTGTTAATTAGCCTCCACGTTTGCGGGGGGTAAGCCAGGTTCCAAGAGCAGCCAGACGAACAACTAGTGGCGAAATAGCTTTACCAATAAATCGTGCCTTACGAAAATCGTGAATCGGCCAACCTTCTGCCATTGCACGCAAACCAAGCAAAGCATCGGGATTAATTGCAGATGGATGGCCCACACATTGCAGAAGCGGAAGATCATTGTTGCTATCTGAAAAAGCTAAGCACTCTGTTAGATCAAAGCCCTTTTCAATTGAAAGCTGTGTGACAGCAACTGCTTTCTCTTTTCCGTGCAACAAGGGACCATTCATGCGACCTGTATAAATCCCGTCACTAATTTCTGCTTTGCTACCAAGTGCACCAGTTAAGCCTAATCTTTGTGCAATAAGTACTGCCATGTCTTCGGGCGCAGCCGTTACTAAATAAACTTCAATTCCTTCGGCTACTAAAGACTGAGCAATATCAATTGTTCCTTGCCACATGGCCGGCGAAACATATTCATCGTAAATTTCTTGAGCAATTGCTTCGATATCTTTAACGTTGTGCCCGCCAATAAAATCTGTAGCCGCATCTTGAAATCTTTGGATCTCTTCAGTGTTCTCTTTGCCCGTTAAGCGAAATCTCAGGTTGGCTAAAACAAATCGAGAAATATCCTTCTTGGTGAAGTAACCACGCTGATACATACCTCGGCCCAAGAAGTAAATTACTGAACCGCGGATAAGCGTGTTATCGACATCGAAGAAGGCAGCCCGTTTGCTCGTGAGTGCCATGTCACTACCTTAGCGAGAGAACTGCTTTAGGGACGCTTTATGCTTTACCAATGAGTTCAACGGTGCATGTAGTTCGTCATGGAGAAGTCCACAATCCTGAGAAAATTTTATATGGTCGCCAGCCTGGTTGGAGATTGTCTGAGCGTGGGCAAGAGATGGCACAAACAATTGGCGAATGGTCGAAGAGTTTAAATCTCGGAGCTCTTCATGTCTCACCCCTGCAGCGTGCTCAAGAAACTGCAGCACCTATAGCAGCTGCACACAATATTTCAATAACTACAGATGATCGTTTGATTGAAGCTGCAAACCTTTTTGAAGGAAAACCATTTGGAGTTGGTGATGGAGTTTTGCGTCATCCAGCGGCTTGGAAACATTTGTGGAATCCATGGAAACCTTCTTGGGGAGAACCATACGAGGAGCAAATCTCTCGCATGCTTGCAGCAATCTTTGCCGCAAACAAAGCAGCTAATGGTAAAGATGCTATTTGCGTATCTCACCAGCTACCAATCTGGATCTTAAGAAGTGCAATTGAAAATCGTCGCTTACTCCATGATCCTCGTAAACGAGAGTGCAGTCTGGCATCTGTGACAAGTGTTCACTTTGATGACGAAGGAATGATTTCAGGACTTTCATATTCAGAACCTGCTCGTCACTTGTTACCTGAGAAGAAGTAATGAAAAAACTCGCTGCATTTATTGTGCTTTCCTTTGCATTAACGGCATGTGGCGGCGGAGGAACTTCAACCTCCGAGGAAAGTTTTGTCTCTGGTGATGGGTCGACTACTTACATTAAAAGTTCAGATCGCAAGATTGCTCCGACAATTACCGGATTGACCTTGTCTG
>JBEINN010000036.1:0-7353 GCA_040378115.1 Candidatus Planktophila sp.
AATACGTTCACCTGGATTCATAAGAGAAAGGTACCCTTATCCCATGAGCGGCAATCTCTTAAACCGAGTATTTCTCGCCCGTCTTGCAGGTACCGCGGTCTTTGATCCAAATGGTGATCCTGTCGGAAAGGTGCGAGATGCTGTCGCGACCCTGCGTTCAAACAATCAGCAACCTCGAATCCTTGGGTTAGTTGTTGAAGTGCCTTTGCGTCGTCGAGTTTTTGTCCCTATCACTCGCGTTACATCAATTGAAAGTGGTGCGGTTGTTATTACAGGGCTATTGAATATGCGCCGTTTTGATACCCGTCCTGGTGAAGTTCTTGTACTGGGAGAAATGCTTGATCGATCCATCTCATTGTTGGAGACTTCAGAAGAAGTTGTCGTTGAAGACATGGGCATGGAACAAAACCGAAATGGTGATTGGTTGATTGCCAAAGTACACATCATGCGCAAAGGCCGAGGCTTACGCCGCAAGGGAGCGACATCAACTGTTACTTGGGAAGAAGTTATTGGCTTTGCAAACACTGAACAAAATCAAGGTGTTGCTAATCTTCTTTCGACTTTGGCCAATCTTCGTGCTGCAGACCTTGCCGCAGTTCTGCAAGATTTAGCTCCAAAGCGTCGTATTGAAGTTGCTAGCGCACTTGAAGATGAACGCCTTGCAGATGTTTTGGAAGAAATGGATGAGGACAATCGTGTTGCACTTCTTGCAGAGCTCGAAGGAGAACGCGCAGCCGATGTCTTAGGTGAGATGGATCCAGATGATGCTGCCGACTTGTTGCGTGAAGTTGGAGAAGAGCGGGCAACTGCTCTTCTAGAGCTTATGGAACCAGAAGATGCAGAAGATGTTTTGCGATTGATGACATACGAGGATTATTCAGCTGGCGGAATGATGACGACAGAACCGATTGTTCTGACCGCAGATTCAACCGTTGCCGATGCGCTGGCCGCGGTTCGACAAAAAGAGATTTCTCCTGCACTTGCTTCGCAGATTTATATCTGTCGCCAACCAGTAGAAACTCCAACCGGACGTTTTATTGGTGTGGTGCACTATCAGCGTTTGCTACGCGAACCACCTTCAACCTTGCTCGGCTCAATCGTCGACACCGATTCGAAGGCGACAAATCCTGATGCGACCTTGCACGAGGTTTCATCGCATTTAGCAAGCTATAACATGCTTTCTTTACCTGTTGTGGATGCAAATGAGCGACTTTTGGGAGCTGTCACAGTTGACGATGTTCTGGATCACTTGTTACCTGAAAACTGGCGACATGATCACCGTGAAAATTCACCAGTATCTTTTGAATCAGAGAGTATTTAAGGAGGGTTAAAGATGGCACGCAACAATGGCTTAGACACTCCACGCGAGACTCGTCGCTCAATTCGACCAAACTACGACCCTGAAGCTTTTGGTCGTATGTCCGAACGCTTTGCGCGTTTCTTAGGTACCGCACGTTTTCTTGTGTACATGACAGTCTTTATTGCTTTTTGGATTATCTGGAACTTTGTTGCACCGGTTGACTTAAGGTTTGATGATTATCCATTTATTTTTCTCACGCTTATTTTATCTATGCAAGCTTCGTATGCAGCACCATTAATTCTTCTGGCACAAAATCGCCAAGCGGATCGGGACAGAATTGCACTCAATGAAGATCGCGGACAAAATGAACGATCTATCGCAGACACCGAATACTTGACTCGCGAACTTGCAGCGCTGCGCAACTCACTTGGTGAGGTTGCTACGCGAGATTTTGTTCGAGCTGAACTTGCCGACCTTGTTGATGAGTTAGCTAAAGAACTACGTCGAGACACCCAATCGGACTCCGAGTAAAGACTTACTTCGTTTCATCAATTTTTCAGCAACCTCGGAAATTGCAATTGCAGCAGGTGAAGTTGGATCAGCATCAACTATTGGTGATCCTTCATCTCCACCAGTACGTAGCGCTGGACTAAAGGGAATCTTTCCAAGTAGCGGTACTTCAATACCAACAAGTTGCGACAGTCGACGAGAAGTTTCAGCTCCACCGCCTTCGCCGAACAAAGAAATTGTGTCACTGCAGTTTGGACAGGGAAAAGCTGACATGTTCTCGATAACGCCAATAACATGTTGGTGAATCTGATGTGCAATACGTCCTGCGCGTTCAGCAACCTCTGCTGCCGCAATCTGTGGCGTTGTTACAACGACAATCTCTGAAGTTGGAATCAGCTGACCCAAAGAGATCGCTAGATCTCCGGTTCCTGGTGGCAAATCAATCAGCAGAACATCCAGATCTCCCCAATAAGCATCAGATAAGAGCTGCTCCAGCACGCGATGAAGTAACGGACCTCGGTATGCAACAGGATCTGAGCGTTCTGGCTTAAACATTTCCATAGAAACGGTTTTTACCCCGTATGACTCGAGCGGGATAAACATTTGGTCGATTGCAGTTGGCCGTTGTCCCATCAGACCCATGAGACGTGGAATTGAGTGACCATAAACATCTGCATCCAAAATTCCAACAGTCAAACCATTCTTGGCCATTGCAACGGCAAGATTGGCAGTTACTGATGACTTTCCTACGCCACCTTTACCGGATGCGATGCCGATAACACGTGTCAGTGAGTCAGGTTGTGCAAATGGAATGAATTTTTCACGACCTCCGCGAACAACTTTTTTCACAAAGTTACGTTGATCTTCATTCATAACTCCAAAAACAAGATCCACGCCTTTTACACCCTCAACACTTGTTACAGCATTAGAGATATCGGTTCTTAACCTATCTTGCATTGGGCATGCTGCAATTGTTAGCAAAACTTTTAAGGAAACCGAACCACCGATTTCAGAGAGATCTTCAATCATTCCAAGTTCTGTTATTGGATGGCGAAGTTCTGGATCATTAACCTTGGAAAGCGCGTCTGTAACTTGTTCCAGAAGAGTCATAGTAAATCTGGATCAATCATTGCCGCAGGCTTTTTTACCTTTGGCTTGGCAGTTTCTTCATCTAAGAGATCTGAAATTTGCTTCTTTACAAAAGTCTTTGGATTTAAGTCCTTAGGTTGCAAGTCTTCAAACCCAGGTCCAAGATTGTCTCGAAGTTCTGTCGTTGCTTTATTTGCTAATCCACGAAATTTCTTGACCCATTGCGCAGCATCTACTGCAATTTTGGGAAGTCGCTCCGGTCCGACAAGCAGCATCGCAAGGATTGCAAGACCTAAAAGCTCACCTGCACCTAGATCGAAGAACATTTCTGTAGCCTACGCCAATTACTTCTTAGCCGCGATTAGAGTCAAAGACACAGTTTTTTCAACGCCATTACGCTTATAGGTAAGAGTTACAACATCACCAACATTCTTTGATCGAACATTGACAATAAGCTCTTCTGGGCCACTAATTGGCTTTCCATCCAGAGCAGTAACAATGTCTCCACCACGCAAGCCTGCCTTTTCTGCTGGGCCGCCAGGCAAGATTCCATTGGCAGAAGTAGCAACTTGAGCGCCTTCACCCGTGTAACTCATATCGATGGAAATTCCAATTACTGGATAGGTTGCAACTCCGTTTTTGATCAGTTGAGCTGCAGTTTTGCGCGCCTGATTAATCGGAATAGCAAAGCCGAGCCCAATTGAACCAGTTTGCAGCTCCGATCCTAGAGATGCAATCGCCGAGTTAACACCAATAACAGCTCCGGTTGAATCTACAAGTGGCCCACCAGAATTTCCCGGATTAATTGCTGCATCAGTCTGCAATGCATTAATAAAGGAACTCTCATTTGAAGAATCTCCCGCGGTAACAGGACGATTCTTTGCACTAATGATTCCTGTCGTAACTGTTCCCGATAATCCCAGCGGAGAACCGATCGCTATAACTGCATCCCCTACTGCGACCAAATCGCTATCACCAAATTGCATGGCCTTTAAACCTGATGCTGCAATTTTTAAAACTGCTAAATCATACGATGTATCTCGCCCAATAACTTTCGCCGAGAAGGTTCGTCCGTCGTTGAGTTTAACTCGAATACTTCCACCCGATTGCGCTGCAGAACTGATGACATGATTATTGGTCAAGATGTATCCATCACTATCAATGAAGAAACCAGAACCTGTTCCGCCACCTGACAGTGAACGAGTTTGAATCGAAACTACAGAAGGCAAAACTCTTTGCGCGGTGCCAGCAACTGAATCCGGCGCTCTTTCGATTGTGCTTGTCGATGAAACAAGATTCACTCGATTAAACAGTGATGCGCCTGTTGCATTTACTCCCAAAATTCCGCCAACGCCTCCGGCCAAAACTGCAATTAATGCAATAGTTCCCCTTGAATTTTTAGGCGAAGGTTTTGCCTGCCACCACGGGGCTGCGACTGGAACTACTTTTTTCCGAGGAAAGATCATGGCGCTATTTTGCTACAACTTTGTTGCGATCAGTAATCCATCACCAATCGGGACCAACGAACTCACCCAATGATCAGTGTCATTTTTGATGATTTTCCCTGTATCCCGAAGTGCGACCGTGCGTGGATCGCGCTGGGCTGCATCACACACCTTTCCACCACCGTAATAGTTATCGATTACTAGCGCACCACCACTTCGCAGAATTCGCTGCGCTTCGTTGATGGTGTAACCCAAATCCTCAGGATTATGCCGAACAACAACTAAGTCATAGGCGCGATCGGTGAGCTTTGAAATAACTTCCAACACGGAGTTAGTGATTAAGCGATATCTATTGGGAGCGATATCTGCATCCGTGAAAGCCAGCTTTGCAATCTGTGAATGCTCCATCTCATCATCTATAGATGTCAATGTTCCGCTGGGAAGCATTCCATCAAACAACCATAAACTTCCTACACCGGAACCTGTACCAACTTCAACAACTGATTGCGCTTTTAAAGTAGAAGCCAAAAATTTTAGAAAAGCGCCAGCTCCTGGAGTTGTATCAACCGTTCCTAACTCAACACCGCGGGCGCGTGCTTGAGATTTAAAGTGGTCCTCGGGAATGAAATTCTCGGCAAATGTATGTGGATCTACTCTCATGATATTGAGGTTATCCACTCGGTAAGAAGGCGTACTCCGAATCCTGTTCCACCTTTAGAGTTTTCGCCTGCATCAACTTCGCTGCGAGCAGTTCCTGCAATATCTAAGTGAACCCAACGTCTATTTGATGTGAAATTTTCAAGGAAAAGTGCGGCAGTAACTGATCCAGCAGAGAACTTACCTTTATCTGCTGTGTGATTGAGATCAGCAATATCACTACGTAAAGCTTCCTTGTAATCATCAATAAGCGGCATGTGCCAGACACGATCGCCAGTTGCATCGCCCGCCTTTGAAAGCGCGGCAGCTAATGCACTGTCGCGTGTATACATAGCGGCGTACTGGCGACCTAATCCAAGCGTTGCTGCTCCTGTCAGGGTTGCAATATCTAGCAAATAATCCGGATCTAAATTGGCATCTGCATACGCCAATCCATCTGCCAAAACTAAACGTCCTTCGGCATCGGTGTTAATTACTTCAACAGTTGTTCCGCCGTAATGCTTGATGACATCACTAGGGCGTTGGGCTGTGGCAGAGATAGCGTTTTCAGCCATCATCATCAACGCGGTCACTTTCACATTTGGTTGTAATTCTTCAAGCGCGGTTAGGGTGCCAAGGATTGCAGCAGATCCAGCCATGTCACTCTTCATCGCCATCATCGTGTCATAGGGGCGCTTAAGTGAAACTCCACCAGTATCAAATGTGATTCCCTTGCCTACCAAAACGATGTGTGGCAAAGCCTTAACTGACTTCTTCTTAGATTTAGGCTGATATGTAACTTGAATCATTCGCGGGCCTGGCTTGGGCGATGAACCGCCAACTGCGCGAAGACCACCAAACTCCTTCAGAGCTGCGCCTGCAAATATTTCGACCTTTAGGCCAGTTCCCTTGGCGAATTCCTCTGCTTGTTTTCCCATCCAGGCGGGAGTTTTAATGTTTGCAGGTGTGTGAACTAAATTGCGAGTCCTGCAGATCGCTTTCGCAATTGCCGCTGCATCTTTAATGGCCTGCACATCTTTGCTTGCCACAAGAATTGTTGGTTCTTCTTTTTTCTTGTCTGTCTTTAAATTCCAGACCCAAGCTCCCAATGAAATAGAAATTGCAAAAGACTTAATCTCTGAAACAACACATGCTGAAAATACTGTTGTGTTCTTTCCTCGAACCTTGCGCCCAACAGCCGCTCCGGCTGCGCGTGCTGACGTACCACTTTGATCGCCAATTGCTACCAGAAACAATCGATCAGTCTGGGAATCTTCAGCGCTGACTGGAATTTCAAAAAGCTCCCCAGCTTTTCCTGTTGGTGCAAAAAAAGTTAATTCATCAACTAAGTTGAGAGCAAAAAATTTTTCAACCTGGGATGCAAGGGGTGATACAAATTCAAAATTACCATCTAAATTCTTGAAGAAACCCAGAGCGATTGAGTGAGCACTAACAGCCTTTGAAATCTCAAAGGGAGCATATTGAGGTAGCGCTGACATGATTGGTAAGGCTAGTGCCTTTAAAACTAAATTACTTCTTAACGAGAGCTACAGCTGCGTGTAGTGCAGCGCTGAGATTGTTTGCTTCTTCAGCGTTCATTTCGACAACCAATCGGCCGCCACCTTCAAGAGGGATTCGCATCACTAGGGAACGAGCTTCCTTTGTGACCTCCATTGGACCATCACCAGTGCGGGGTTTCATGGCTGCCATGGGAAGACTCCTCTAAATCGTTGGTACTGCTAGGTGTGAAGCAAGGGGGTAAGTATCTCTCAGATTGAGGCTTAGTGCGAATTCCAGATTAGGTTAAATGCCCAGAATCGCGCTCAAGCGGGCCTTGCCTTGGCGAATTATTGCCTCCACAGACCTTTCGGGAACTCCAAGAATTGAAGCTATATCCGAGGCGCTCATCGACTTCAAATAATGCATGGACAAGATGATGCGCTCTTCTTCGGGTAACGAGGCAAGGGCTTGCGCCAGTGTTTGCGGTTGCTTGCCCATGGGGCAACTTTACTTCCTTTGATGCAACTGGCGGCGCAAGGAGGACAGTGAGATACGTACTCCTACATACAAGCCTGGTGCAATTAGAAGAAATAGCGCTCGCGGAGCAAGGACCTCTTCTGACCAATCAAACCGTGTCGATTGTGGAGTAAGCGCAGTTAATTCAAAACGCCCCGTGCCCTTAATAATTTTCCCGGTATGAACAACATCGCACACATTTGGAGGATTCCATGAAGTCACCGTCATGTGATCCATGATTCCAAGTTTTCCAATTCCCGTGAAAGCTGCAATCGATGTTCCAATGCCAGAGCGGATCTCAGAAGTAACTTCAACGGTTGTTTGAAGCATCCATTCACTTTGTGATTCCCAATCAGC
>JBEINN010000043.1:0-6749 GCA_040378115.1 Candidatus Planktophila sp.
CTCTAGTGTCACCCTTAAGTTGACGTTAAGGAGGTAGGGCCGTGGCTGCAGAGCAACCGCAGAACGAACTTACTTCCACCATCCACTTGGGTCTTCGTGAAGTTACAGATCCTTCAAAAAATCATTTAGATGAGCAGCTGGCCTTACTTTCCCCTGAGGACCGAGCAGTCATCTCTGAGATTCAGGGCTCGGCGGGTGAAAAAGCAATGATTCTCATTGCTCGTGGACCTAACAAAGGTTCTCGATTCTTGGTAACCAGTGAAGGTGTAACTGTTGGCAGATCAGCATCCAGCTCGATTTTCCTTGACGACATCACTGTCTCTCGTGTGCACGCAATGATTTCAAAAGTCGGCAACAACTTTGTTTTAAAGGATGCAGGTTCTTTGAACGGTACCTACATCAACAATGTTTCTGTCACAGAACATGTACTTGTTTCTGGTGATGAGTTTCAAATAGGTAAGTTCCATTTGCTTTTCGTCGGTTCCAACTAGGGGAGTAGTCATGGCAGTTCCAGCACGCGCATATTTGAGCATCGGTGAAGTCCTAAACCGGTTGCGTGGAGATTTTGCAGACATCACAATCTCTAAGATTCGTTTTCTTGAATCTGAAGGATTGATTGAACCGCAACGAACACCATCGGGATACCGAAAGTTCACGAGCTCTGATTTAGAACGCCTGCGTTATGTACTTCTTGCACAACGCGATCAATATCTTCCATTGAAGGTAATCAAGGAGAACCTTGATGCGATTGATCGTGGTCTACAACCTGCAGCAGTTGGTGGAGTGCCATCACCTCGCACACCTATTGGACTAGCAACTATTGATGGCGAGATGGCACCAAGCGCTTTCGGCGAGATCAATGAGATGCGCCTTTCTCGTGAAGAGCTTTTGAAAAACAGTGGCCTTGCAGAAGACCAACTGGTTGAACTTGAAGGGTATGGATTGATTGCCCCTCGCGGACGTCATTACGATGGCGATGCACTTGCGATTGCGAAAGCTGTTACCGAAATGGGGGGCTTTGGAATCGAACCCCGCCATCTGCGCTCATTTAAATCAGCTGCAGATCGCGAGATTGGTTTGATCGAACAAGTCATCACACCATTGACCCGTCAAAAGAGCGCTGAATCAAAAGCTCGTGCCGAAGAGGTTCAAAAGGAGATCGCGTCTCTTTCAATTCGTTTACACGCCGCACTAGTTCGCGGTGGTCTGAACCGTCTTCGCTCATAGTTCTTGAGCGATAAACACTGCTCATGTTGATCCCTATGGAGGTTATCGGCGTACGCGTCGAGATGCCTTCCAATCAGCCAATAGTCCTGCTGAAGGAAATCGATGGCTCCAGGTTTCTTCCCATCTGGGTTGGCGCTGTTGAAGCCACCGCTATCGCTTTCGCACAACAAGGGGTTGAGCCACCGAGGCCGTTGACCCACGACCTGATGAAGAACCTGATTGAGCTCTTTGATGTGACTTTGATTGCCGTACATGTAACCGAGATAAAAGATGGAACTTTCTATTCGACCCTGAATCTTCGGGATTCAAAGGGGGAGCCGTTGAGCATTAGCGCTAGACCCTCTGATGCCATAGCCCTGGCGGTTAGAACCCATAGCAACATTTTGGCCACTGAGGAGTTGCTCAACGAGATCGGCATCGAGATTCCACAAGGCGAAGGAGACAACCAAGAGGTTGAGAAGTTCCGCGAGTTCTTGGATCAAATCAACCCTGAAGACTTCGCTGGCTAGGGTAAAAAACCCTCAACCTCAAGTAGAGGTTTGCTTCGTGTCGGTCGTTGTTTACCCCAGTTCCTAGCCGTACATTTATCTCACTCCCCAAGAGAAATGAGCATTCCCCGTGTCCCCAGAAGAGATGGAAATCGGTTACAGAGGCGCTACAGCCTGCTCTGCTGCTGGAATTAGCTACCGTCAATTGGATTATTGGGCACGCACAGGATTAGTCGAACCAAGCATTCGAACTGCAAGTGGTTCCGGAACTCAACGTCTTTATGGCTTCCGTGACATTTTGGTTTTGAAAGTTGTTAAGCGTTTATTAGATGCGGGTGTATCGCTACAAAACATTCGGACGGCGGTTGATCACTTGCGAAATAGGGGAGTAACTGAGCTAGAGCGCATCACATTGATGAGTGATGGGGCGTCAATCTACGAGTGTGCAAGCCCAGACGAGATCATTGATCTATTACAAGGCGGCCAAGGTGTATTTGGTATCGCCGTAGGCAAGGTCTGGCATGAAGTTGAGGGCTCTCTATCGCTGCTTCAGGGTGAAGTAAATGGCCAGCCAACAGGTGTTGAAAATAACGACGAGCTTTCGATGCGTAGAAAGAGCAAAGGCGCTTAATTCGCCTTATTCTTCACTCCTGCCCTCGCACATTTTGGCGAGAGGCCATGAATGGGATGAGGGACCGCAGTGAGCCGTTCTTTTGAGGATCGTCATATAGGTCCAACATCAGTTGACGAAGCTGCCATGCTCAAGCATCTTGGATATTCGGATCTCATCACTTTCATCAAAGATGTTGTTCCGGCAAACATTCTGATCAAAGGTGTCATTGAAAAAGCATTAGATCACGGCAAGAGCGAGGTCGAAGTAATTGCGGAGCTTCGTGAAATCGCATCGGAGAATAAGGTTTTTCGCTCGCTGATTGGGACCGGGTATTACGGAACTATTGTTCCACCAGTTGTTAAGCGCAATGTTTTAGAAAATCCTTCGTGGTACACCGCGTACACACCGTATCAACCCGAAATTTCTCAGGGACGCCTTGAGGCACTCTTTGCTTTTCAAACAATGATTTGTGAATTAACTGCACTGGATATTTCAAATGCATCGATGCTGGATGAAAGCACGGCAGCGGCCGAAGCGATGACTCTGGCCAGACGTGCCTCGAAGTTAAGTGATGACGCCGTTTTCTTGATCGAAGAACATGTGCATCCACAAACAAAAGCTGTTGTAATCACCCGTGCTAAGCCACTTGGAATCACCGTTGTTGAAGTTGATTCGGGACATGTCGCACGAGATGGTTATGACGGCGAATTCTTCGGTGCTCTTCTGCAGTATCCAGATACAACTGGAACAGTTATTGACTACACATCCTTTTCTGAATACGCGCATTCTAGAAAGGCATTTGTGATTGCTGCTACTGATTTACTTTCATTGACCTTATTGAAAGCGCCAGGGGAGTGGGGGGCAGATATCGCTGTTGGCACAGCTCAGCGCTTTGGCGTTCCTATGGGATTTGGTGGACCTCATGCTGGCTTCTTAGCGGTGCGAAGCGGCTTAGAACGATCAATGCCTGGCCGACTTGTTGGCCAAAGTATTGATGCAAATGGAAAGCCAGCCTTTCGTTTAGCGCTTCAAACACGTGAACAACACATTCGCCGCGACAAAGCGACATCAAATATTTGTACCGCACAAGTTTTGTTGGCGAACATGAGTGCTTTCTATGCAATGTGGCATGGCCCAGTCGGTTTACGTGAAATCGCACAACGGGTTCATGGTTTTGCGGCTCGATTACATGCTGCGAACAACAACCGAGTAGATGTTGTTTTTGACACCGTACATATCGTTGTAAAAGATGCAGCGGCCATTCACGCCAAAGCTGCATCCCATGGAATCAACTTTGCGCGAGTTAGTGATACCGAGATTCGAGTTTCATTTGATGAAGAAACAACCGAAGATCTATTTGCACAAGTACTAGACATTCTGGGTTTGAAAGATGCCACAGGGGAGGCGATCCCTGCCAAGTTCCTTCGCACTAGTAAGTACTTAACGCATCCAGTTTTCAACACCAATCACAGCGAAACTGGAATGATGCGTTATCTGCGCAATTTGGCCGACAAGGATCTAGCGCTAGATAGAACAATGATTCCTTTGGGCTCGTGTACGATGAAGTTGAATTCGGTTACTGAGATGGAAGCGGTCACCTGGCCCGAATTCGCTTCACTTCATCCATTTGCTCCGGTTGATCAAAGCATCGGAACTCGCAAATTGATCGAGCAACTATCCAAATGGTTAGTGGCGATCACGGGTTATGACTCGGTTTCGTTACAGCCAAATGCAGGTAGCCAAGGTGAATTCGCGGGCTTGCTAGCAATCCGCAATTACCATGATTCAAGAGGCGATCAAGGGCGCAATATCTGCTTGATCCCATCAAGTGCCCACGGCACCAATGCTGCATCAGCTGTTATGGCAGGCATGAAGGTGGTTGTTATCGATTGTGACGAGAGCGGAAATGTCTCAGTCGCAGATATCAAAGCAAAGATTGCTGAGCACAAAGATGCTTTAGCTGCGTTAATGATTACTTATCCTTCAACACATGGCGTTTTTGAAACAGCAGTGTCAGAAATCTGCGAATTGATTCATGAAGCTGGTGGCCAGGTTTATGTGGATGGCGCTAACTTAAATGCGTTGGTGGGTGTCTCTCAGCCCGGAAAATTCGGTGCAGATGTTTCGCATTTAAATCTGCATAAGACTTTTGCGATTCCACATGGTGGAGGAGGACCTGGCGTAGGTCCAGTTATCGCTCGCGCACACCTTGCACCGTTCTTGCCGAACCATCCGATGGATGTTTTAGCTGGGCCAACAACAGGACCGGGACCAATTTCAGGTGCACCTTATGGATCAGCCAGCATCTTGCCAATTTCTTGGGCGTATATTCGTTTGCTAGGGGGAGAAGGGCTTACCCACGCAACACAGATTGCGATCTTGTCGGCAAATTACATCGCCTCACAGCTGCAGGATTCATATCCGATCCTTTACACGGGAGTTAACGGTCGAATCGCACATGAATGCATTTTGGATATCCGTGGTTTAACAAAAGATTGTGGAGTCTCAGTTGATGACATCGCAAAGCGTTTAATGGATTACGGTTTCCACGCACCGACAATGTCTTTCCCTGTAGCCGGAACTTTGATGATTGAACCAACTGAATCCGAGGACATCCGTGAGATCCATAGATTTATTGATGCCATGATTTCGATCAGGGCCGAGATTCAAGAGGTCATTGACGGCAAGGTCAGCATCGAGGATTCAGCGCTTCGCCACGCACCTCATACCGCTTTGTCTGTCGTTAGCAGTGGTTGGGATAGGCGATACAGCCGCGAAAAGGGTGGTTATCCGGTCGATATACAAGGTTTTGTGCCAGGAGAATCAATCGGTTCAAGGATGAAGTATTGGCCGCCTGTATCCCGCATTGATGGAGCCCATGGCGACCGTAATTTGGTCTGTGCCTGCACACCGATGGATGACTATAGGTAGGAGGGGGCTGAGCGAAGAATCCTTGATCATTCCTTTATTACTTTACATAATGTAACTTATCGGCGTTAAGCATACGCTCGACGGGCAACAAGAAAGAGCCAAAATAGCACCCCAACTAGCGCCCAATCTCCTGCGGTATCTCTGGGTGTTGTGCCGTCAATCAGACCAACTTCGGCGCGAATCGAATCAGCGGTTCCCATTGAAGTTTTCTGCAGAACTTTTCCCTTGAAATCTATGACAGCTGAATATCCCGTTGTCGACACTGAAACAATATTTCTGCCATGTTCGATGGCTCGAATCCTAGTCATTTCAAGCTGCTGAGCACTTTCTGCAGACATTCCAAAGGTCGCGCTATTGGTCTGAACTGCCAGGATATTTGAGGAAACAGCAGCTTTATGAAGTAGATCATCATCAACTAATTCGAAGCAAATTACTGGGGCAATAACTGCCTTTTTTACATTGAAAAACACCTGACCTCGTCCGGGTTCGAAGTCTTTTACACGATCGGTATACGGTGAAACTTTAGAAGCCAAAGATCGCAACGGAATGTATTCACCAAATGGGGTCAAATGCTGCTTGATATATGTCGGTGGTAATTCACCGCCCCATAAGATTGAGGTATTTAGAATTGAATCACCTTTTTCAACAATTGCTCCAATGATCAGTGGCTTGTTGATTAAGTCGAGAGAGTTCTTAACATCGCTGTTCTGATATGGATCTACATCAACTGAGTTTTCAGGCCACAAGACAAAGTCGACTTTCGAGTTCTTTAGCAGTTCCGACTGTGTTTTTTCAAAGTGATTATTGAAAACCGCTTTCGCTCTTGAATTAAAATCCAGACCCATTTGGGGTACATTTCCTTGAATCATTAACACATTAGTTGTTGCAAATGAGTTGATATTGACTGGAATCAACAGAAGCAAAAACGGCAATAAAGTTATTATCGACCACTTTTTACTTGCCGTATGGAAAAGAATGAGTCCTAGTAAAACTGTAAGCGCCGACAGAGCTGAAGCACCACCGATAGCTGCAATCTTCGAATATGGGGCATCGGCCTGTGTGTAGGCAATGCGGACCCAACCAAATCCCCCAAATGGAAATCTGCTTCTGACCTCTTCCAACAGTATGTAAAGCAGTGGGTATGAGCTCATCCCCCAGCGAGAAACCAGCGAAAGTGGTAGATAAAAAAGTGAAAGGCCCAAGGCCAAAATTAACCATGGCACTGATCCAACAAAAGTGCTGCTCCAATGCAGAACAATTAGGTTAAGTGTTGCTGCAAAGATGAATACCGAGAGGACTTTCTTCGGTGTCAGCGTTAGCGCATACATATGTGCCGCAAGGGCTATTGGGGCAACCCACCACTTCCCCACTGGTTCAAAGGCAGCTGAAAGAAGGGCGCCAGAAAGTGCTGAAAGAAGTAGCGCTACCAACCCAATGCACTGATCAAACGATCAACGCTAGCCCCCAGGGCATAACGCTCCTTGAATTGA
>JBEINN010000031.1:0-7698 GCA_040378115.1 Candidatus Planktophila sp.
CGATTGCCGTGACTTGAGTACCAAGAACATTTCCTTTGATGTCGCATCAAACGGGTTAGAGCTCTTGATTATTGACACCCAAGCACACCACGCATTAACTGACGGAGGTTACGCAGAACGTCGTGCCTCATGCGAATCAGTAGTTGTAAAACTGGACATTAACTCTCTACGCGAACTATCGATGGAGCAATTAGAGAATTCGCGAGCTTTACTCACTGAAACTGAATTTGTCCGCGCACGCCATGCAGTGACCGAGATGAAGCGGGTCCTTGAATGTGTTGATGCATTGAGTAACTCTGACTTTGAAAAGGTTGGCCATTTGATTAATCAATCCCATACATCTTTGCGTGATGATTACACAGTTTCTTGCCCTGAACTCGATACGGCGGTTGAAGCAGCTTTGTCTGCAGGTGCTTTGGGGTCTCGCATGGTGGGTGGAGGATTCGGTGGAAGTGCTATCGCCTTGATTCAAGCGAGTAAAACTAAAGAAACAATTAAGCTGATTGAAAAGGCATTTTCTAATAAAGGATTTAAAGCACCGCGCTTTTTTGCCTCATTGCCAAGTCAAGGCGCAGAGCTGCTTTCGCGTCGTTGATTACAACGGGGTGATTGAAAGAACTTCTACCCCACCAATAGCACCCAAAACATTCAGCAGATCGGTTGGATCATTTCCGGGCACCGCAACAGTTATGTCATCGTAACCACGACCATCTTCTGATTTCACAACTGCGAGCGCGCGGATATCTCCACCCGCTGCGCCAATTGCTGATGCCAAAAGCCCTAATGAACCAGGACGATCTGGAAGGGCTATGTTAAGTTGAAATAGTGCCATGGCTCAACAATACCCTGACACTATTTCAACCTCGGCCAATTAATTAGAAGGTGCTGTCCCCAGAGTGACTTTAAAACTCTGCGAAGCTCCATTTGGCAGTAATACGGTGACAGTGATCATAGATCCCGGAGCATATGAACGAATCTTCACAATCGCTCCAACCTGATCGGCAATCTTTACTCCATCAATAGCGGTGATGACTGAACCCGCAGGGATACCCGCCTTTTCAGCTCCTTCATTTGGACTTAAGCGTCCAATCTTTGCCCCAGTTCCGGTAAAGGTAGTATCAAAGAAAATACCTAGGACCGGACGTGTTGATTTACCTGTTGCAATTAATTCATCTACGACTCGTTTGGCTTCATTGATCGGAATAGAAAAGCCCAGTCCAATGCTTCCGCTAGTCCCACCCGAAGACAAGGTTGCGATTGCAGAGTTAACCCCAATAATCCGACCTTGTGAATCAAGAAGTGCTCCGCCTGAATTTCCAGGGTTAATCGCAGCATCTGTTTGAATCGCATTTACATATGATTCTGAGCCCAGAGATCCTGTTGTTACAGGGCGATTGAGTGCAGAGACAATTCCACTTGTAACTGTGCTTGCAAGACCTAATGGAGACCCAATTGCGACAACAGCTTCGCCAACGCTGATCTTTGAAGAATCGCCAATAGTTATAGTTGAAAGATTTCCGCGATTAACCTTTAGCACTGCCAAGTCATAGGCAACATCTCGACCAACAATCTGTGCCGGAAATGTGTCACCATTTAATATTTCAACAGTGATTGTGCCAGATGTTGCACCTGATGCAATCACATGGTTATTTGTCACAATAAATGAAGATGTTTTATCTGTCTTATAGATCCAGCCGCTTCCGCTTCCGCTACCTGCAGTGGCAACAACTTTGATCGACACAACTGTTGGTGTCACAAGGGATGCAATACTTTTTACATCAATAGTTGGAGCACCAAGTGTCATCGCAGTTCGAGAAGTTGTGCAGCCATTTGACCCAGCTAAGAAAATTGCCTGTGTTCGCTTATCGACACATACCTTTATGCCAAGTGGTTCTGATGTTGAGGCAGTTGCGACACCGCCCGCCACCGATGCACCCAAAAGGAATGCTGCAATGACCTTTGTCGATGTTCTCTTCATGTGAACCTCTTTCATAGTTAATTGCAACTTTTCACTTTAACCTGAGAGATAGTTTAGAAACGCCTTACTTATTGGTGCAACTTTTAAGCCAGCACTACCCAACCGCTCTTGATCGCAACCTTAACTGTTGGCAATGGATTGGTTGCGGGCCCTGTCACAACTGCACCCTTCTTAAATGGATCAAAACTTGCATTGTGCACCGGACACACGAGCACTTTTTTAGCGCTGAAGTACTTAGTCACCCCACCTTGATGGGTGCAAATCGTTTGATATGCAAAAACGCCGGTCTTTGTGCGAAACAGAAGTGCTGGTGCTCCGTTAGCTAATTGAAAAGGGAAGGTTCCGCCCACTTTGATTTTGCTCAGTCGGACAATTTGCTTGGTGTTGGCCTCTGCTCGGGTTCCCACAAAAGTGGCTGCCACGCTGGCCATTGCCATGCGTAATGTGGAGCGACGTGTGAACTTCATGCTCCCTGACTTGGATTCGAACCAAGAACCTGTCGATTAACAGTCGACTGCTCTGCCGTTGAGCTATCAGGGATTAGCTGTGCAAGCGCAAACTCTAGCGCACCCGAGCGTATGGGCAAAAATTACAGGCTGGCCTGCTTTAAGTAGAGCCAAGATTAAAGGGAACCTAGCGCTAGATCATGCAGTGAACGGCGGGCTGATTCCAGGGCAACTAATTGGGCAAAGGCTGCGTTGTATTCAATCTCATTTTCAACAGGATTGAGTCGCTGAAGTGATGACTTTAGATCTGCAATTGAGCGCGAGATTGCGACCTCACGCAGTCTGGCAACAATACTTGCAACATAAAGTTGAGTTGGCTTTCCATCTGCGCGAATTGGTTCGACAGAAAGTTCCATAAAGAGGGCTTTAAGGTTTTCATCAGCAATTGTATCTGGAGACAATTTTTCAACAGAATCAATAGCAGCGCGCATCGCACTATATGCAGGATGGGTAAATGCGCCAGCTTCAATTGAGCTCCACAAATCACCTTCAAATAAATCTGCCTCTTGCAATCGAACCTTTAACACTTCACGTTCAAGAATCAAACGCGCTTCATTGGGATCTGGTCTAAAGTTTGGTTGCACCGCAATTTCTTCACCTTCGTTCCGCGATTGTTGCGGAAGGGATTTTGCACCTTGTGCAACGGCTCGGGTAACAATCTCAACTTCAACACCTAGCCAACCTGCAAGCAAACGTGTGTACTCGGGCCGCAAAGACTTATCACGAATCTGTGCAACCAAAGGCGCAGCAGCATTGAGGGCGTTGACTCGTCCTTCTGCAGTTTCTAGTTTGTGATGTGCAAGCTCTGCACGAATTGCAAACTCAAACAATGGAACACGGCGCGCAATCAAATCACGAAGTGCTAGATCTCCCTTTTCTTGTCGCAATTCACATGGATCTAAACCATCAGGCTCGACCGCAACAAAGGTTTGAGTGACAAATTTTTGATCCTCGCTGAATGCTCGAAGTGCAGCCTTTTGACCTGCAGCATCACCATCAAAAGTAAAGATAACTTCCCCCCGAAAAGCATCATCATCCATCAACAAACGACGTAAAATTCTGATGTGGTCTGCTCCAAAAGCGGTTCCGCAAGTCGCAACCGCAGTCGTAATTCCCGCTAGGTGGGCTGCCATGACATCGGTGTACCCCTCGACGATTACAGCTTGGCGCTTCTTTGCGATCTCTTTCTTGGCTACATCTAGTCCATAAAGAACTTGGCTCTTCTTATAAATCGGGGATTCGGAGGAATTTAAATACTTTGGGCCTTGATCTTCTTCATCACTTGCCAACTTTCGCGCTCCGAAACCAACAATGTCACCTGAAATATCTTTAATTGGCCACATTAAGCGATTGCGGAACTTATCGATCGGACCGCGCTGCCCCATCTTTGATAACCCAGCTAATTCAAGTTCATCTATGGAATACCCAAGAGCCCGCAGATGCTTGGTTAATCCATCCCATTCATCGGGTGAATATCCCACACCAAATTGTTCACACGCGACTTTATCAAAGCCTCGCTTTGTTAAGAGTTCGCGTCCATGAGCAGCATTAGGTGAAGTATTTAGTTGCTCTTGATAAAACTTTGCAGCCTCTACATGTGCTGCAATTAATCGATTGCGTGTTCCTGATGTAACTACTGGTCCAGAAGAAGGTGAATTACTTTCCTCATAGCGCAAGGTGTACCCAATGCGATCTGCCAGACGTTCAATAGTTTCAGTAAATGTCAGGTGATCAATCTTCATTAGAAATGCGATGACATCGCCACCAGTTTGGCAACCAAAGCAATGAAAGTACCCCTTGCTTGGTGTTACATGAAATGAAGGTGATTTTTCATCATGGAAAGGGCACAAACCCTTTTTTTGACCGCCGCCAGCATTTTTGAGCTGCACGTAATCTGCAACTACCTCATCGATGGGCGCACGATCGCGGATATATGCAACATCCTCATCCTTAATGCGACCGCTCATACCCTCACCTTACCGATTCGCAAGTAAGCGCGCATGAAGAGCATATGCGCCAGGATCAGTAAGTGCGGCTACTTGGTCAATGATCACGCGCATTTTGGCGATCTGATCGGCGGCTTCATTCCACGGCTTCTGGAAAAAAGAATCCATTTCGTGGGGGTACTTGAAAAGCATTTCGACCAACTCTTTAATGATTACATGTTGCTTTGCATAGCGATCCTGCGAATGTGCAGCATTGATTAGGTAATGCCCAGCAATCGCCTTGAGAAAATCCACCTCTAATTTTTGCTCACGAGGAATTTCTAAATCAGCGCTGTAGCGAGATAAGGGGCCATCTCCATGGACTTTTCGCGTTTCAACTTCAGCTGCCAAAACAAAGCGACCGATTAACTGGCTAGTTGAATCCTTAAGTCGGGCAAGACTTCTGTGGCTTCCATCGTAGTAATGCGGCCAAGCCGATAGCGAAGCCAACCGAGCATGTGCATCAATTGCCTCTTGCTCAGTGGCATCACTTTTGTAATCAGAAGTCATCACTTTATATAGATCTGCGAAATCATCAGTGAAATTCTTTACCGATACTTGGCCCGCAAAAATTGCATCCTCTAAGTCATGAACTGAATATGCGCAGTCATCTGACCAATCCATAATCTGGGCTTCGATACACTTTTTTCCAACTGGCGCGTCTTTTCTCATCCACGTAAAGATTTCTACATCATCATCGTACACACCGAACTTGCGAGGGTTTTCAGTTCGTGGCCATGGATACTTTGTTGCACCATCTAATGATGCACGAGTTAAATTCAGGCCAATACTTTTTCCATTCAAATCTACTGTCTTTGCTTCAAGTCGAACCAATAATCTAAAACTCTGAGCATTTCCTTCAAAGCCACCAAAATCTTTTGCGATGTCAGCAAGTGCCTCTTCACCATTGTGTCCAAATGGTGGGTGACCTAGATCATGTGACAAGCAAGCAGTGTCTTGAAGATCTGGATCTGCGCCTAGTGATTCACCAAGCTCGCGACCAATCTGTGCGCACTCTAAAGAGTGTGAAAGCCGGGTGCGCTGAAAATCATTTTCCCAGGGAACTGCAACTTGAGTTTTTGCCGCTAATCGTCGCAGTGATGCTGAGTGAATAACTCGTGCACGATCGCGCATAAATTCGGTTCGACCCGGACGTTTTGCAGGTTCATCCAAAAACCGTTCTTTATCCTGGGCGCTATATGTCACGGACGTACCTTAGTAACAATGTCAGCACCTGGTAAGTGATCACTGATATGAATTCCTCTGCGTCCTACAGTTATGTAGGCCAGATACGCGGCTGCTTCACGAATCAAGTACCTATACCCACTGTTATCCAGAGTGTTTGGCCCAGTTTGCACAGGTGAACAAGTTGCCAGCACCCCTTGATCATTTGCCATCTTTATTGCACGTGCACAGTGAAAAGGATCGGTCACGATGATGACATCGCTGACATAACGCTTTTTCATTACTTTGGCGTAAGCCTTTGTGCTTACCAAGGTATCCCGACCTTCTTCGATGGCTGTGATCTTTTTTGATGCAACACCATTGATGCGTAACCAATACTTGCCTGAAGCCGCCTCTGTTGTGCGATCACCAGGTGCACCTGCGCCAACAGTAATAATCGATGGTGCATACCCAAGATCAAAAATTCGTTTAGCTTCAACTAAACGTCCTTCTAGCGCTTCGCCTGGTTTTCCATTTAACTGAGCAGCACCTAATACAACAATTACATCTGCCTGACGCACGACTGGATTATTTGCAGCTCTCCATACCTGCGAAATTCCATAGGCAGGGCCAATTAAGGCAAGAATTACAATCACAGTAAGTGTCCGACGAATCCATCTAAAGAGAAACATTTATCCGCCCGAAAACGCATCTTCTAATTCAACATGAACTAGTTCATCTGGATCATTGAGCCAGCCATCAGGCAAGGTGGGTGGGCGTCCATGGCTTGTTCGCCCGCGTGGCTTTTCGCCAACTTCTGTTGGATATGGCTGTTCTTCTAATTGATCCAAAAGATTGCGCATCTCTTGTAGCGAAGAAACCATTCCAAGATCATGGCGAATTTCGCGAGGCACACGGAAACCCTTTAAATACCACGCCATATGCTTTCGCATATCGCGCATTCCGCGGTCTTCGGATTCTAAGTATTCGACAATCAGATTTGCATGACGGAACATCACTTCGCGGACTTCGTGCAAAGTTGGCGTTACTTGCTTGTCTTCGCCCTTAAGTGCTGACACAAGATCGGTAAACAACCAAGGCCGACCTAAACACCCGCGACCAACAACAACGCCGGCGCAGCCACTTTGTTCCACCATAGATATTGCATCGCTACCGGACCAAATGTCTCCATTGCCTAAAACGGGTACTCCTGTTGGCTTTAAGTGCTCAACTAACCGCGCGATTGCTGACCAATCTGCTTTACCTTCATACATCTGTGCCGCAGTACGCGCGTGTAAGGCAACCCAAGCAACACCTAAATCTGCCGCAGATTGTGCCGCCTCTAAATAAGTTTCATGATCACTATCGATACCGATGCGCATCTTTACAGTCACTGGAATTCCAAAAGGTTTTGCAGCTTCAACAGCAGCGCCAACAATGCTGGTAAAGAGTTTGCGCTTAAAGGGAAGCGCTGCTCCCCCGCCTTTGCGAGTTACCTTAGGAACAGGGCAGCCAAAGTTCATATCAATGTGATCGGCAAGATTTTCCTTACCAAGCATGGTTACCGCAGCTCGCATCGTTGTTGGATCAACACTGTACAACTGAACCGAACGTGGCCATTCATCTTTGCCAGGAACTATCATTCGCAAAGTTTCTGGGCGTCGTTCAATTAGAGCTCGCGCAGTTACCATTTCCGAAACAAATAAACCTGCACCTTGTTCGCGGCAGAGCGTGCGAAATGGAGCGTTGGTAATTCCGGCCATGGGAGCCAGAACAACCGGCGGATCAATGTAATGATCACCGCTTGCTAGTGGAAGTAAGAGTGGTTTTAGCAACCTAGTAAACGCGGTGCTAACCATGCTTCGACCTGATCCAGGCCGATGCGCTCTTGCGCCATTGTGTCGCGATCGCGAATTGTTACCGCATTGTCTTCAAGAGTTTCGAAGTCAACGGTGATGCAATATGGAGTACCGATTTCGTCTTGGCGACGGTAGCGACGGCCAATTGCACCTGCATCATCAAAGTCAATGTTCCAGTTCTTACGAAGTTGCGCTGCAAGATCGCG
>JBEINN010000045.1:0-6563 GCA_040378115.1 Candidatus Planktophila sp.
GTTCACTAACTCGACGCGAAGCTGACATTTTGAGACATTTGGGTACAGGGCTGCCAATTGGGCAAATCGCAACCGATCTTTGTATCTCGAAAAATACAATGAAGACCCACTTAAAGAGTATCTATCGGAAACTCAACGCCACCGACCGAAACGATGCTGTAGTAAAGGGAAAGAAGCTACTTAAGATCTAATCTCAAGCAAGTAGCCCGACCCGCCCCACTTAGTTTTGAATCATTTCGTATTACTATCTCTCATGACCACAATTGCGATAGTCGGTGCAGGTTGGCGTGCAGATTTCTACATCCGAATTGCGCAGATGCTGCCTGAAAGATTTGAAGTTACTGGAGTAGTTGCTCGTACGGAGGATGCCCGTAATGGCTTAGAGCAAAAATACGGGGTGAAAACATTTTCATCTATCGCTCAATTGCTTAGCTACAAGAAACCAGATTACGCAGTCAGCAGTGTCTCGTGGGCTTCGAATCCGGGCGTTGTCGAAGAATTGGTTTCTGCAGGTGTTTATGTGCTCTGCGAAACTCCACCAGCACCAACAGTTGAAGCGCTACAAAAAATGTGGAGCGCTGTGGGTTCATCAGGAATGGTTCAAGTTGCCGAGCAATACTTAAATCTGCCTGGACATTCGGCGCGGTTATCTTTGACTCGATCTGGGCTTATTGGTGAAGTGAGTTCTGTTGAGCTTTCTTCAACACATGGGTACCACGCAGTTTCGATAATGCGTGGCTTTTTAAACTCTGGATTTGAACCGACCACAGTCATGACTCAACAATTTCAAGCACCGCTAGTAAATCCACTAGTGCGTAGTGGTTGGAACAGTGACCTTAATCCCCAGAACGCAAAAACCACTATCTCTTTGATTGACTTTGGCGGTGGTAAATCTGGCGTATATAACTTTGTTGATAACCAATGGCATAACCAGCTTCGACATCGCAGAATTGTTGTGCGCGGTAGTAAAGGTGAAATTGTTGATGATTCAGTGAAGCGACTCATTGATGGACCTGCGATAACAACTTCTAGGATTGAGCGATTGCAACTGGGCTATGACTTGAATCTAGCCGGATACGACACCGAGCATCTTTCGTGCGATGGCAAAGTTGTTTTCACAAATCCATTTAAGGGTCTTCGATTTATGGATGAAGAAATTGCAATTGCGCAACTGATGGTGCAAATGGCTGATTGGATTGCTGGACAAGCAGAAGCGCCTTATCCTCTCAATGAGGGATGCCAAGACCAATTAGTTTCACTTGCGATCGATGAATCGATAGCTACTGATAGAAGCATCACAACTCAAAAGCAAGCCTGGGCTAATTAACTCTAACCTAAAGTTACTTAAGCGATACTCAATAAGTCTTTAACTCAGGTGGTGCTAACTCTCATTTAGTCAGATAATGCTTCACTTAATTGTTACTGCGCGTAACCTTGCAGGTATGAGTGATCGGGTATTAGTAGTTATTGACGATCCTTTTGAGCTGTTCAGCGTTAGCGCAGCACTGAAAATGCATGGTGTAGATGTCGTTGCAGAAGCTCGTAAGAAAAGTACAGCAATTAATTTATTTAGAAGTTTGCAGCCCAATGTTGTACTGATAGATATGCATAAGAGCCAAGAGCATTCAGTCGACATTGCCCATGCAATACGTAAAGAAGCTTTAGAAATCGGCGTGGTAATTCTGGTTCCGTGTGCAGACATGCGATTGATTGGCGAAGATCTTGCACAAATGCCAGCAGGCACATTGCTGGTTCTTAAAGATTCTCTCAGCAATTTAACTTCCTTGTGCGATGTCATTTCGGCTTCACGCGTTTTCGAGGCAGGGCAAAAAGTAGCTTGGGTAAATGGTGGAATAACTCTGAAAGATAAAGAGTCGCATGGACTTATGTCTTCTTTGTCAGATATACAGATACAAACCCTTCGTTATGCAGCTGATGGATTAACTAACGCCGAGATCGGGCGTTTACGTTTTGTGAGTGAAAAAGCCATAGAACAGGTGTTGTCTCGAGTCGCTATTGCTTTAAACATTCAGCCGGATCACAGAAAGAATATGAGAGTTCAGCTAGTTAATGAATTTCACAAATGGATTGGCGCGCCTACTCGCTAAGAGAAAGCATCTATCCATCTTCGCAGGTAAAGTTCGCCTCTATGGAGATCGAGCAAATTCGCAGTCGCTGGAATAATGTTCTCGATACCCTCGAAGCTCACAACCGAATTGCTTGGATCGCATATTTTGATGCGCGTCTTATTAGCTTTGAAAATAGCATACTGACAGTTGATTTCTCGGATAGTCGCAAATTTGCCACATCGCACGAGTATTCAGAAACCCGTCCAAACCTTAAAGCCGCACTGGTTTCAGCTATCAACGAGGTTCTAGGCCTAACAGTAGATATCAGGGAACAATGAAAATAAAGGTATTCCTTCTAGGTATCGCTTTGATCGTCGGAGTTGCTGGTGCCCCACAATCTGCTGCCGTTACCTCAGTATTAAGCATGCAAGTACGACAAACGCCAAGTGCTTCTGAAACTCTCTTAAGTATGTACGGAAATCTCAAGCCAAATAAGTCCGGAACAACAGTAAAGATTCAAGTTGATACAAATGGAAAATGGACAACCACACGATTTGCGACGAAAGTTACAAAGGTGGGAACGTGGAAAGTTACCGCTCTTGCTACCGCACTTGATGCTCAAGTTCGGTATCGCGCATTAGCTGTAGTTAATGGACAAAGTTTGTACTCTCCTATTCGTGGGATAACCGTGAAGCAGCTTCCTGAACTTTCAAATGTAGATCCAGCTCAATTCATAGATTTAAAGGGACCAGGCGGTCGAATTCATGGCACCGACGTTAGCCGTTGGCAACATCCCAATGACAAACCAATAGATTTTGTAAAAAAGTATGAAGCAGGAATGCGATTTGTTTTCATCAAAGCTTCAGATACTCGAGAAACCGCAGATCGTCTTGCGGTCAAATATGCAGCTATGGATCACCATGCAGCACAAGCTGCGGGGCTGTACACAGGTTTTTACCATTACGCAGTTCTGCCAAATGTGACATCGCCTGAAGAAATCAAACAAGATGCATTAGCGCAGGCACAAAAGGTTGTGTGGCGTCTAGCTTCTATGGGTGGATATTCAGATCGAGATTTGCCGTATGCACTAGATCTAGAAAACAAATGTGTGAGTTATTCATCAGGAGGTGCCTGTCAGAAGTATGCAACAAGTAGTGCCGTAACTTTGTGGGCCCTTACCTTTCTTGCTTCACTGAAGGAGAAAACGGGCCGAACACCTTTCTTGTATTCGTATCCAAGTTTTCTAGAAGGCTCGATGGTTCGCTCAAAAGAATTAGCGCAATATCCGTTGTGGCTTGCACAATATGGAATCGATCCAGCCAATCCAATAAATCAGCCAGGAGTTAAACCAGGAGGCTGCTTTGTACACTCTTGGACAGGTGCAAACTGTGATTCTCAATGGACTGTTTGGCAGTACTCATCATGTGGAATTGCGCCAAAGTACGGTGTTCCGGGAAATAGATTAGATCTGAATGTTTTCCGCGGAACACCTTCGTCATTTTTAGAGCTAGTTAAAGGTGTTTGGAAGCCGACTTTGGTTGATTTAATGCCACAACAAGAAGTTACGACAATGACCCTTGTTAATCAAACATCAACCACGACCAATAAGCCTGCAGCATTTAGAATCACGGTAGTACGGCCAACAGGATTGCCTGTTGTAACCGGTGATGTGAAGTTTGTTTTTGATAAGGCAACGACACCTGAAGTTAAGCCAATACAACGTATTTTGCGCGAGACAAGTGGTGCTTGGACCCTTGAATTACGAGGCGTTCCCGCTGGAAGTTTTAAAGGAAAAATAGTTTTTGAGGATGTTTCTGGAACTCATGCGCTTTCAACTGTTGATGTAAGTTTTGATGTTGCACAAGGTCCTACACCTTCGCCAAAGCCAACACCTTCACCCACTGCGACTAAGAAGCCAACTACGGATGGCTGCAGAGGTCAGATTAAGAATTAGCCTCAAGCAGCTCATCTAGCGCTGCCAATTCGCGATCTACAAGCTCTTCGTAAGCTGTCACTGACTCTTTGCGTTCTTTAGCGCTCCAACCAAGAACAGGTGCAATGAGGGCTCCTACTTCATCTGCAAGGTGAACACCATGGCCTTCAGCCTCGAATGCCAAACGGGTACGACGTGAAATCACGTCATCAACTGTTCGTGCACCTTCATGGGTCGCGGCATAAACGATTTCAGCCTTGATGTACGGAAGATCTGCATCTAATTTTTTTGCAAGCTTTGGCTCTTGATCAATCAGCTCAAGAACTTCACTAATCAATGAGCCATAACGGTTGAGTAAATGTGTCACAGTCTCAACATCTAGACCAGATTCCTGAGCGATGCGCTCCTTTTGTTGTTCCAGTGCAAAATAACCATCTGCTCCAACTAGAGGCAACTTCTCTGTGACTGAATCTTGAGTAATACGGCGAAGTTCAATAGCTGCGCGATCGACAACATCCTTACCCATGACTCGATAGGTTGTGTACTTTCCACCCGCGATTGAAACAAATCCGGCCGCAGGACGATCGACGGTGTGTTCACGTGAAAGTTTTGTCGTAGTCGCGCTCTTGATATTTGCAACGAGTGGGCGCAATCCCGCATAAACACCAATAATCTCTTCAGCCTTTAACTTTGGCTCCAAAACTCTGTTGGCTTGATCCAAGATGTATTGAACATCTTCACGTGATGCGTAAGGTTCTGCGCGATCTCCATCGTATGGAGTATCTGTAGTACCAACGATCCACTTGTCTCCCCATGGAATCAAGAAAAGAACTGAAACCGAAGTCTTTAAAATGATTCCTGCATCAGATTTGATAGCTGAACCCGGCAGCACAATGTGAACACCTTTACTCATTGTTACGTGATACCCAGGTGTTAATTCGAATTTTTCATGTAGCTCATCGCTCCAGATGCCAGCGCACATAATTGTGGCTTTAGCCTTGATTGCAATCTTCTTTCCAGATTCCAGATCTCGTGCATTTACTCCGGCAACACGCTTCCCTTCGCGTATCAATGACTCTGCAGCAACTCGAGTTGCAACAATTGCTCCGTGGCGAGCGGCGGTTCGAGCTACTGACATCGTGTGTCTTGCATCATCTACTTGGGCATCAAAATATTTGATTGCACCCGTAACGATGTCATGACGAAGAGATGGTGCAATTTCATTAATTTGTTTTTGGCTTAAGTGCTTGTGCCATGGCAACGCACGCTGAAAACCACGGAGCGCATCATAAAGAGCAAGACCTGCGCCAACATAGGTTCGTTCCTTTAACTTTTCAGTTAATGGAAACAAAAATCCGACTGGCTTTACAAGATGTGGGCACAGAGTTGCAACCATTAGTTCGCGCTCGTGCAAAGCTTCACGAACAAGTTTGAAGTCATACTGTTCCAAATATCGAAGACCGCCATGGATTAACTTGCTGGATCTACTTGAAGTTCCGGATGCGATGTCTTGAGAATCAATAAGGGCGACCTTTAGTCCACGAGATGCTGCATCGAGGGCAGCGCCAACGCCTGTTACTCCCCCGCCAATAACCAGAATGTCGAATTGCTCGGTGGCTAATTGCAAAATGGCAGATTCACGCTGGTCTGGGCCGAGCTGCGACAAGAACATATGCGTTGAATCTCCGTTACGACTGAGTACTCTAAGCCTAACTTACAGCGAGAGGTTTTGCGCATCGTGGCTTACATCGGCAGCTTGGATCAAGGAACCAGTAGTACTCGATTTATGATTTTTGATCACTCGGGTCAAGTTGTTGGACAACATCAATTAGAGCATCGACAAATACTGCCTCGGGCCGGTTGGGTTGAACACGATGCCACTGAAATTTGGGAGCGAGCACAAGAGGTAATCACGGGCGCACTCAAGCAAGCCAATATTTTGGGCTCAGATTTAGCGGCAATCGGCTTAACCAATCAACGTGAAACCACCGTCGTTTGGGATGTAACGACGGGTCAGCCACTGAGCAATGCCATAGTGTGGCAAGACACTCGTACAACAGAATTCTTATCGACACTTACCCAAGAGCAGCAAAGCGCAATCCGCCATAAAACTGGCTTAACGATCGCCCCTTACTTTGCGGGCAGCAAAATGAATTGGTTTCTATCCAATGTTCCTGCAGCTAGCCATGAAAATGCACGCTTTGGAACCATCGATGCTTGGTTGCTCTGGAACCTTTCAGGTGGGGTCCGCGGCGGAGTTCATGCAACAGATGTCACTAATGCAAGTAGAACACTTTTGATGAACCTTGAAACCCTTGATTGGGATCAGGAATTGCTTTCAATTTTTGGTGTTTCACGCGCAGCACTTCCTGCAATCAAATCCTCTTCTGAAGTTTATGCAATGACCGATCCACATGGACCGTTTGGAACAGCTATTCCTATCGCAGGAATTCTGGGAGATCAACAAGCTGCCATGGTTGGTCAAGTCTGTTTTGAGCGCGGAGAATCAAAAACGACTTATGGCACCGGAAACTTTGCGCTGTTAAATACAGGAACTGAAA
>JBEINN010000126.1:0-2962 GCA_040378115.1 Candidatus Planktophila sp.
ATTTTCGGGAAATAGCCTTAAACGAATCGCTTCGATTACTCCTTCAGATGCAAGTCGAATCTGCGACCAACGAGGTGGGATGAATTCAGCAATTACTCGTGCAGATACAAATCGTTGCTTTCTTCGAATCTTACGTGCGCTGATCAATGCACCAGGTCTAATGATCAGCGCTCCTACAGCCAAGATTTCATCAGCGGCATAACCCGGAAGTTTTGCGATTAAATAGCCAATAGCCCTTGCAATTGCACTACCAAGAATCTGAATCAACAGCCATGGCAAAATCCACCAAGAAGAGTTTGCAAGTAATACATATGCGGCATTGCGTCGATCTAAAAGCAAAGGTCTATGAAGGAATGCTCCATCAACTTCTACAACTCTGCGCTCTGTAGCAGATGCTTGCGCGTGAAATGCAACTGCGCCCGTTGCAACCATTACTGAATGGCCAGCTGCGCGGGCACGCCAGCCAAAATCCACATCATCTCTGAATAAAGTTAAATTAGGATCCAGGCCATCAAGTTCTTCAAATACATCGCGACGAATCAATGCGCCGGCGGTACTGACGGCCAAAACATCATAAATTCCATCGTGCTGACCTTGGTCATATTCCAAAGGTTCAAGTCCCGTCCAACGTGCACCGTTGCCAGCAATACTTATTCCAGCTTCAAGTAAATGTGTACGGTCATGCCAGCCCAATAACTTTGGACCGACCATCACAACTTGCGGGCGATCATCTATTGCGGCTAACAACTCCGCGAGCGCAGTTGGCGCAGGTGCGCAATCATCATGAATCAACCAAATCCATTCATGATCAACAGTCTTAGGTAATTTTTCGACAGCAAAAGAAACTGCTTCGCCAAAACCAGTTTCAACATCGGCGGAGACAAATGGAATTCGTGCAGATTTTAAAAGTTTCGTAGATGCATCTTGCGACCCTGTATCGACCGCGGTGATCAGATCAATTGGACGAGTTTGCGAAGTTAGCGCTGCAACAACCTCGGGCAACCACACCGCTCCATTGTGTGAAACAAGAACAGCGGTTACGCGATGCTTATCGACTGCGGCTTGGGAAGCCATAGTTATAACTCACTTTCTCGTTAGAGAAATGTGAACCTTAAGCAGTGCGACGCTTAAGACGACGGCGCTCGCGTTCTGAAAGACCGCCCCAAATTCCGAAGCGCTCATCATGAGCTAATGCATACTCAAGACATTCGGAGCGAACATCGCATGAAAGACATACGCGCTTTGCTTCGCGAGTTGAGCCACCCTTTTCTGGGAAGAAAGCTTCTGGATCAGTTTGCGCACACAGAGCGCGCTCCTGCCATGAAAGCTCCATGTTTTCGCCAGATGCGAGAGTGATTGTTGGACCTGAAGTGGGGATTGGGGAGTTCTGGGCTGCGGGTTGAATCGGCATAACGTCGATGCTCCATTAGCTAGATCTTGTCTCATCCCTCTTGGAAAAGACTTTCTTAAGACTGAATTACACGCTTGTAACTCGCTCATGTCAAGCCCGAATAGAGCAAATCACGCTTGAGCTAGGCAGGAATTGGAAGAATTTCCCCTTTTGTGACAAAAGTTGACCCTATTTGCGCGCCATCATCGATAACCGCCCCTGTGGCGACAAATGAGTTTTCAATGACAACATCGCGGCCGATCACCGCGCCGGCTTCAACTATTGAGCCATTAATTCGTGTGCCAGCCCCCACTGTGCTGCCTCGGCCAATACAGCTTCCACCTGAAATCACAGCGGTGGAATCAACCTGGGCATCGGGCATCACCAGGCCAGGGCCGCTTCGAAAAACGATATCTGTCGATGCCTTTAGCAATGCTTTGGGTGTTCCGATATCCAACCAATATGCATTTTCTAGATATCCATAAATCTTTGCGCCATTACTTACTAACTGCGGAAAAGTTTCACGTTCGACAGAAACAACAGTTTCTAAAGGGATAGAGGAAATAACCCTAGGATTGAAAACATAGCAACCTGCATTGATTTGATTGGTGACAGGGTTATCCATCTTCTCAAGAAATGCGGTAACTCGGCCTTGGGTATCCGTTGGAACGCATCCAAATGCTCGGGCATCTTCTACCTGGGTTAAATGCAAAGTTACATCCGCATCATTAGCTTCATGTTGACGGATTTGTGCTGCTAAATCATGAGAGCTCAGCACGTCGCCATTTAAAATTACAATAGATTCTTTCGTATCAAGTAACTGTGCAGCATTTGCAATTGCACCACCGGTCCCGAGAGGTTCCTTTTCGACAGCATATTTAATGCTCATCCCCCATTTGGACCCGTCGCCAAAATATGGTGTGAATACATCTGAAAGATAAGAGGTTGCTAAAACAATCTCTGTTATGCCAGCAACTTTAGCCATCATCAATTGATGTTCAGTTACTGGAATGCCAGCAACTGTGAGCATAGGCTTTGGAGTATTGCGAGTTAATGGCATTAAGCGGGTTCCGAAGCCACCCACCAGCAGAATTGCAACAGCCATTTTTACCCCTTCAAACGTTGAACCGCATCAGAAATGTGGGCATCTGATGCTGTCATGGCGATACGAATATGGTTTTTCCCTTGCTCGCCATAAAAACTTCCGGGAGTCGCCAAAATTCCACGCTCTGCTAGCCAAGCAACACTTGTCCATGCATCTTCGTTGCGGGTGCACCACAAGTACAAACCTGAATCACTGAACTCGATGGTAAATCCTGCGCTGATCAGTGCTGGACGCAGCGCATCTTTGCGAGCGTTGTAACGAGCGCGTTGTTCGGCGACATGCACATCATCTGCAAGTGCAACTGTCATTGCTTTTTGAACCGGCAGCGGAACCATCATTCCGCCATGTTTTCTAATCTCTCGAATTCGAGCAATTAGTGCACTGTCTCCCACCAAAAATGCTGCGCGATAACCTGCCATTGATGATCGCTTTGATAATGAATGCACCGCAAGAATATTGGTGTTGTC
>JBEINN010000162.1:0-2163 GCA_040378115.1 Candidatus Planktophila sp.
CTATGCTCGAAGTGCTTTAGCAAACTCGCGGAAATCTTCAACAAGTAAATCAATCTCTGTTTGGCCATGCGCCAACGAGATCAGCCACTGCTCATCTAACCCAGGAGGGGTGATGATTCCGCGGTTAAGTGCAAACAACCAGTGTGCTTCAGCAACACCGAAATCAGTTGCTTTGTAATCACGGTAGTTACGAACTGGCTGTGTAGACCAAGTAACGCAGCCCTTTACGCCAAAACCAACTGTGTGCGCAGGAAGTTGGTACTCGTCAATGATTGCGCTGATGCGATCTAACGCTTGCTGGTTAAGCATTTCAGCATCAGCAAGTGCTTGATCTGAACAAAGGCGATCAATTGCGCGAACACCAGCCATTGCAAGGGGATTACCGTTGAATGTGCCGAAGTGTGCCATTTTGCCGCTTGTTACAAAATCCATGTACTTCTTTTTTCCACCAAATGCAGCTAAAGGAACTCCGCCACCAATTGATTTAGCAAGAGTAATTAGATCAGGCTCAACTCCGAGTCGAACAGAGGCCCCATGTGCACCTGCTGTTAGCCCTGTCTTCACTTCGTCAAAAATAAGAACAACCTTGTATTCATCGCATAGTTCACGAACGCGTTCCAGGTAACCCTCATCTGGCAAAATAATTGCAAGGTTTTCTAGAACTGGTTCAACTATGTAGCAAGCAATCTTTGAAGCATTCTTTTCGAACATCGCTTCAAGCGCTGGAATATTGTTATATGGAACGACATAGATATCTCCTGGAACCAAGTTGGAATCAATTACCGCTGTTGGTTCTTCAGGATCACCAGCCTTGTTTAGTGCCGGCTTACTTGAAACTACAAAAGGATCGTAGCTACCGTGGTAACCACCCTCAACCTTAAGAATTCCCATTTTCTCGGTGGCAGAACGTGCCACACGGACCGCATACATTGTTGATTCTGTACCACTGTTAGTGAAGCGAACTTGATCAATTTTAAATCGTTTACAAATCATTTGTGCAGCATCAGTTGAAGTAGGTGATGGTGTAACAAACAGCATTCCTGTCTTTAAGGAAGTTTGAATCTCTTCAATAACAGTTGGGTTTAAATGCCCAGCAAACATCGCGCCAAAGCCCATAGATAGATCCAATAGCTGGCGACCGTCAACATCGGTCATGTAAGCGCCCTTTGCGGAGACGATTGAGATCGGGTATGGATCCCAATGCTGGAAGCTAGATGTAACACCTAGAGGTAAGGATTTAAAAGAACGGCGGCTCTCTTCGGCGCTTTTGCCAGTTTGCTTAGAAAATAGTTCCCATTCTTGTTGAAGAATTTCCTTGACGCGGTTTTGGTCAATCGGAACTGAAGTGGACGGAACAAATCTAAATGTTTGCTTGTGGTTACTCTGTGTCAGCATTTGTAAAACTTGTACGGCAAAGGTTTCAGCTTTTGAAACTCGTTTGAGAAGTACTCTCCCGGTTCGTTTTTAGTTATTTCTAACTAAGGCCTAATTCTCCCACGGTTTATTTAAAAAGCAACCCCTCTAGGCTGGCGCCATGCGGAAAACCCTAGTTCCAGCTGCGACACACACTCGTAATTAGCGAAGGAACAAGGCTCGCAGTCTGCGAGAGGTAACAAATAAACCTGCGGCGATCATGACCAAGAAGTAAGCAATATGCACCAAGATGTCAGAGGATATGTTTCCAAACCAACATGCTCGTACTAATTCAATTCCATGCCACAGCGGCAAGGCCATTATTATTTTTTCGAGCCAATCTGGATAGACGGAGATTGGATAGAGAGAACCTGAAAATAATGTCATAGGAAGCAGCACGAAGTTAATGACGCCCATCTGCTGATATGTCTTGAAATACGATGTGATAGCCATACCAAAAGATGCGAAACCAAATGCGATCAGGGATGCTGCCGGAATTGCCAAGATCGCCCAGAAGCTCGGCGTTAGGCCCAGAGCTGTGACCACTGTTAAGAAGCCAAGTGAATACACAAGACCACGAATGAGGGCCCAAGTGATTTCACCCAGTGCGATATCCAGTGGTCCTAATGGAGTTGAGAGCATTGTTTTGTATAACTTTGATTCATTGAGTTTCCAGAAAACATTCCAGGTTGAATCATAAATTGCACCATTCATGGCACTGTTAGCTAGCAAACCAGGTGCTATAAAAAG
>JBEINN010000001.1:0-28312 GCA_040378115.1 Candidatus Planktophila sp.
CATAATCCTGGTCGATGATGTTCTCTTCTCTGGACGCACTATCCGTGCCGCATTGGATGCATTGGGCGAGATTGGCCGACCACGAACAGTTCAATTGGCAACCTTGGTCGATAGAGGCCATCGCGAACTTCCTATTAAGGCAGATTTTGTGGGAAAGAATTTGCCGACCTCAAAGACTCAGTCGGTTCGTGTGTTGCTTGGCGAAATAGATGGTCGGGACGAAGTTAGCATCGAAGGAGTTGACCAGTAATGCGCCACCTTCTATCGATTGCCGATATCAGCAAAGCTGAAGCAATATCTATTTTGGACACCGCTCATGAGTTAGCAAGAGTGAGTGACGGAGCGGTCAAGAAATTGCCTACCTTGCGCGGTCGCACAATTGTAAATCTCTTTGCAGAGGATTCGACGCGCACTCGAATCTCCTTTGAAGCTGCAGCGAAAAGATTGTCGGCCGATGTAATCAACTTTTCTGCAAAAGGTTCCAGTGTCAGTAAGGGAGAATCTTTGAAAGATACTGCAATGACCCTTCAAGCAATGGGCGCAGATGCAGTCGTAATTCGACATTCTGCATCGGGGGCGGCGCAACGTTTAGCAGACTCGCAATGGATGTCTGGAAGTGTTATCAATGCCGGCGATGGAACACATGAACATCCAAGTCAAGCCTTATTAGATGCGTTCACCATCCGTAAGCATCTAAGTCTTGGAAAGAGCGATCTAGAAGGCCTTAGCGTTGCGATAGTTGGAGATGTTCTTCATTCCCGCGTTGTGAGATCGAATGTTTTGCTCCTTTCAAAACTAGGAGCGAAGGTAACTCTAGTAGCCCCGCCTACTTTGGTACCTGTAGGAGTTGAAAGCTGGCCATGCACTGTTTCATACGACTTTGATGCGGTTATTCCATTCGTGGATGTTGTGATGATGTTACGGGTACAGCAAGAACGAATGACTGATTTCTATTTCCCAAATGCGCGTGAATATTCACGCTACTTTGGATTAAACATTGATCGAATGAAGAGCATGAAGCCCGAATCAATTGTTATGCATCCAGGCCCTATGAACAGAGGGCTAGAAATTTCTGCCGAAGTTGCAGATAGTGCTCGTTCAGTGATCACCGAACAAGTTACTAATGGAGTCAGCGTAAGAATGGCGATTTTGTATGTGCTTCTAACCGGCGGCGCTTTGGAAACGGGGAGCAATTAAATGAGCACTATTGACCTAGTTATCAAGGGTGGGCAACTTCCGGATGGAAGAAAAGCTGACATCGCTATTGCTGGTGAACAGATAGTTGATGTGTCGGATTCATTTGCGGGACAAGCAAGCAGAAGTATTGATGCCAAGGGTTGCATTGTTTTGCCAGGATTAGTTGATCTACACACGCATTTGCGCGAACCTGGCCGCGAAGATGCAGAAACTGTACGCAGCGGAAGTCGAGCTGGTGCTAAAGGTGGATTCACTGCCTTGTCAGCAATGGCTAACACATCTCCAGTCGCCGACACCGCTGGAGTTGTAGAACAGGTTTATCGATTGGGACAAGAAACAGGTTTACTGGATGTTTTTCCTATTGGAGCGGTCACACAAGGATTAGAAGGGAAAACCCTTTCTGAAATCGGCGCGATGGCGGATTCAGTTGCTCAAGTAAGAGTTTTCAGCGATGACGGGCACTGCGTATCAGATCCGTTGGTAATGCGCCGAGCTTTAGAGTACATAAAGAAATTTGGTGGAGTAATTGCACAACATGCGCAAGATCCGCGCATGACCGTTGGGTCGCAGATGAATGAAGGCATCGTTTCTTCTCGACTTGGTTTAAAAGGTTGGCCGGCGGTAGCAGAGGAAGCAATAATTGCACGCGATGTTCTGCTTGCAGATCATGTTCAATCCAGGCTTCATATCTGCCATCTAACAACAGCTGGGGGAGTTGAGATCATTCGCTGGGCTAAAGCTCGCGGGATTAACGTGACGGCAGAAGTCACACCTCACCATTTACTGCTCACTGATGATCTTGCTTCCTCATATGATCCAATCTATAAAGTGAATCCACCACTTCGAACAGAAGCAGATGTTCATGCGCTCCGGGAAGCTTTAGCGGATGGAACAATCGACATAGTTGCAACCGATCATGCACCACACCCATTAGAAGATAAAGAGTGTGAGTGGCAGGAAGCAGCGTTTGGAATGTTGGGATTAGAAACTGCGCTTTCAATCGTGCAAAAAACCATGGTGGATACTGGTTTGATGAAGTGGGAAGTTGTGGCAGATCGCATGAGTCACGCACCGGCTCGAATAGGCGGGTATGTTCACCAGGGCGAGAAAGTTGCTGCAGGAAGCTTAGCTAATTTAACTGTGATAAATCCAACGAAAAGCTGGACGGTGGATCGAGACTTAGTTCTCTCAAACTCATCAAATACTCCCTACCATGGGCACGAGCTTCCAGGATTGATTCTGCATACCTTCTTTAAAGGCAAACAAACAATGAATAATGGAACTGTCGCTGACAAGGAGAGTATGTAATGGCTAGCGCATACCTCGTCTTGGACGATGGTCGAATTTTTGAAGGTTCTTCTTGGGCCTCGACTGGAAAGAGTTTTGGTGAAGCTGTTTTTCAAACGGGCATGACTGGATATCAAGAAACTCTGACAGACCCTTCCTACCACAAGCAAATCGTGGTGATGACTGCGCCACATATCGGAAACACTGGCGTTAATGATTTTGATAACGAGTCCGAAAAGATTTGGGTTGCAGGTTTTGTTGTTCGTAATCCTTCTTCTTTAACCTCCAACTGGCGAGCACAGAACGATTTAGAGGCCGAACTTATTAGTCAAGGAATTGTCGGTATTCAAGGTATTGATACTCGCGCGATCACAAGACACTTGCGCGATCGTGGCGCGATGCGTGTAGGAATTTTCTCAGGCTTAGAACTTTCACGCGAAGAAATGGTTGTCGAAGTTCGAAAGGCAGATGCCATGGCTGGCGCGTTCCTTGTAAAAGATGTTTCAACTGAAAAGACCTATGTTGTCCCAGCGGTGGGGAAAAAGAAGTTCACTATCGCAGCTCTTGACCTGGGAATTAAGGCGGCCACACCTCGCGCCTTGGCCGAACGTGGAGTTGAAGTGCATGTCATGCCTTTTGATTCGACTGTCGAACAAATCTTGGCTATTAATCCTGATGGTGTGTTTCTCTCGAATGGACCAGGTGATCCTTCAACAATGACCGATGTCATTGAAATTGTGAGAGAACTACTCCTTGCGGAAACTCCAATTTTCGGAATTTGCTTTGGTCATCAAATTTTAGGACGGGCATTAGGTTTTGAAACCTACAAACTGCAGTTTGGTCATAGAGGCATTAATCAACCAGTTATGGACAAGAACACCGGCAAGGTTGAAATAACGGCGCATAATCACGGTTTCGCAGTTAAAGCACCGACAGATTCTGCATTCTCAACTGTGTATGGTCGAGGAGAAGTAACTCATACCTGTCTCAACGACGGAGTAGTCGAAGGTTTAGCTTTGTTGGATCGACCCGCTTTTTCAGTTCAGTATCACCCAGAGGCAGCAGCTGGACCTCATGATGCTTCATATCTTTTTGATCGCTTTGTGGATTTGATGTCTAAAAAAGTGGTTGCCTAATGCCTTTAGACACATCGATCAAGAGCGTTTTAGTGATTGGCAGCGGGCCAATCGTTATTGGTCAAGCATGCGAGTTTGATTACTCTGGAACGCAAGCATGCCGAGTTCTGCGGGCCGAAGGGATCAGAGTGATTCTGGTTAATTCAAATCCAGCAACAATCATGACCGATCCCGAGTTTGCTGACGCAACATATGTCGAACCAATCACGCCAGAAATTATCGAGCGTATTATCGCTCAAGAAAAGCCGGATGCGGTACTAGCAACTTTAGGTGGACAGACAGCCCTTAACGCTGCGATTGGTCTATACCAACGCGGGACACTTGCAAAGTACGGCGTCAAATTAATTGGTGCAGATGTCGATGCGATTAACCGAGGCGAGAACCGCGAATTATTCCGAGCCATTGTTGAAAAGGTTGGCGGAGAATCAGCCAAATCACGAATTTGCCACACAATGGATGAAATCCTCTTAGCTGTTGTTGAACTTAATTATCCGGTAGTTGTTCGTCCCTCATTCACAATGGGAGGCCTAGGTTCAGGAATAGCATTTGATGAAGCCGAATTGCGTCAGATTGCCGGTGCTGGACTTCGCCATAGTCCAACCTCAGAGGTTCTGTTAGAAGAATCAATTATTGGCTGGAAAGAGTACGAGTTAGAGGTTATGCGCGACAACAAAGACAACGTTGTCATCGTGTGCTCGATCGAGAATCTAGATCCCATGGGTGTTCACACAGGAGATTCAATCACCGTTGCACCAGCAATGACGCTAACAGATGTTGAATATCAAAAGCTTCGCGACTTATCTATGGATATTATTCGTGAAGTTGGTGTGGATACCGGTGGTTGCAATATCCAATTTGCGGTAAATCCAGCAAATGGTCGAATCATTGTGATCGAAATGAATCCACGTGTGTCTAGATCAAGCGCGCTGGCGTCGAAGGCTACAGGTTTTCCGATTGCAAAAATTGCGACAAAGTTAGCTATTGGTTATACATTGGATGAGATTACAAATGACATCACAAAAGTAACTCCCGCATCATTTGAGCCAACTTTGGATTATGTTGTTGTTAAATTACCTCGTTTTGCTTTCGAGAAGTTCGCAGATGCTGATCCTCGTCTGACTACAACAATGAAGAGCGTGGGCGAAGCGATGGCTATCGGACGTTCTTTTTCCGAAGCCCTAATGAAAGCGCTGCGATCATTAGAGCGAAAGGAAGCCATTTTCTCTTGGCCGGCTATAACACCTGCTGAGCTTGAACAGTTACTGCAATCGATGAAAATCCCTACGGAGTATCGATTACAACAAGTTCAAAAGGCTATGTGGGCTGGGGCTTCGATTGACTTAGTTTTTGCCGCCACGAAAATAGATCCTTGGTATTTGCGCCAAATAGAACTTATCAATGCACAAGCGACAGTGATTGCTCAGCCAGGCGAACTTAGTTCTGAACTCCTTCGCACTGCAAAAAGCCAGGGCTTCTCAGACTTACAAATAGCAGTCCTTCGTGGAGTAAGCGAGGATGAAGTTCGCAAAGCGCGTCACCATCTCGGAATTCGTCCCGTATACAAAACCGTTGATACATGTGCTGCCGAATTTGAAGCCTTTACGCCATATCACTATTCAAGTTATGAAGAAGAAACTGAGGTTCGTCCAAGAACAACTCCGGCCGTTATTATCTTGGGCAGTGGACCCAATCGCATCGGCCAAGGAATTGAGTTTGATTATTCATGTGTCCATGCATCGTTCACATTGCGTGAAGCAGGCTTTGAAACAATCATGATTAACTGCAATCCTGAAACTGTTTCGACCGATTACGACACAAGCAATCGTTTGTACTTTGAACCTCTTACGCTTGAAGATGTTCTAGAAGTTGTCCACGCAGAAACATTGGCAGGCCCAGTGTTAGGAGTTATTACTCAATTAGGTGGACAAACTCCTTTGGGATTGGCTGCTGGTCTCAAAGCCAATGGAGTCACGATTCTAGGAACTTCGCCGGATTCGATAAATCTTGCAGAAGAGCGTGGCGCTTTCGGAAATATTCTCGCTGAACAAGATTTGAGAGCACCAGAATTCGGCATGGCCTCTTCGCAGTTAGAAGCAATCAACATTGCTCAGTCAATTGGCTACCCCGTTCTTGTTCGTCCTTCTTTTGTTCTGGGCGGCCGCGGAATGGAAATTGTTTATGACGATGCGGCGCTAGGCGGATTTATTACACGTGCTACTGATATCACTCCTGATCATCCTGTATTAGTTGATCGCTTTCTTGATAATGCAATTGAAATCGATGTCGACGCACTCTTCGACGGCCAAGAGCTCTTTTTGGGCGGAGTCATGGAGCACATCGAAGAAGCGGGCATTCATAGCGGGGACAGCGCGTGTGTATTACCGTCGATGACAGTTATCGATGAACAACGAGTTGAGATTCGCATTGCAACAGAAAAAATTGCGCGTGGAGTAGATGTTCGAGGATTGATTAATATTCAGTTCGCAATCGCTGAAAACACGCTGTATGTGCTTGAAGCCAATCCACGTGCATCACGCACAGTTCCCTTCGTTAGCAAAGCAACTGGTGTGCCGCTAGCAAAAGCAGCAGCCCGAATTTCAGTTGGGCACACAATCGAACAACTCAGAGCCGAGGGAATTCTTCCATCGCAAGGCGACGGAGTTCCTCGTGGTATTTCTGTAAAGGAAGCTGTCCTACCGTGGAACCGCTTCCGCAGAACTGACGGTCGCGGAGTAGATGCAGTTCTTGGACCAGAGATGCGTTCGACCGGTGAGGTAATGGGAATGTCTCCAACTTTCGGTGAAAGTTATGCAAAGAGTCAGATTGCAGCTTTTGGACCTCTGCCAAAGTCTGGAACAGTATTCATATCGCTGGCCGATAAAGACAAAGCAACAGGTGTTGAGCCAGCGTTAGGCTTCTCAGAACTTGGTTTTCATATACTTGCAACTGATGGAACTGCCGAGTTTTTGCGCACTAAGGGCATAGAGTGCACAACGGTAAGAAAGCATTCAGATGGAGTGGGCACACTAGGTGAAAAGACTATTGTTGACATTATTAATGCTGGCGAAATCGACCTCGTGATTAATACCCCTGTTGGTCGTGGTACTCGCGCAGATGGTTGGGCTATTCGTACCGCCGCGGTTCAGCGATCGATCCCATGCATTACGACTACTGCAGGATTTAGCGCGGCAGTTGATGCTATTTCTTTCCTTCAGTCAAGTCCTTTAAGCATTAAATCTCTTCAGGAATGGCTTGCCTAAATGTCCCAAATCAACAAGAGTGCGCGACAAATTCTTGCGCCGATCCTTAGCAATAAACGCGTGGGTCAATATCATCAGATAATTGTTAGTGTGGGCGACATAGCTGCTCATTGCAAGCCTGGAAATTTTGTTGCAATCAGTGTCGGGGGCGATTCATCACGAATGGTTTTGCGACGAGCTTTTGCGATTTCGCGCGTTTCAACAAGTTCAACGGTGGGCGGAACGATGGAGTTAATCGTTGCACCACATGGACAAGGTAGTAAGTGGTTGTGTGCGCAGGGCGAAGGCGTAACCTTGGACATAGTTGCGCCGCTAGGAACGGCATTTGGTATTCCAACTGAATCAGTCCCTGTGCTTTTAGTGGGTGGAGGCTACGGTTCTGCGCCGTTGTTTGGTTTGGCAGAGATTCTCAATGCTCGCGGATGCAGAGTAGACATGATTCTTGGTGCCAGCACGGGGTCAAAGATTTATGCGCCGATGGAAGGAAAGCGTTCCGTTAATTCAATGCGGATCTACACCGAAGATGGATCTATGGGTACCGCAGGACGTGTCACGGATCCAATCCCAGAAATCATCAAGGATCTAAATGTCGCAGTTATCTATTCATGCGGCCCCATGCCGATGCTGGCAGCGATTACCAAGATCACAAATGAGCACGAAGTTGTACATCAGTGTGCGGTAGAAGAATCTATGGCATGCGGAATTGGAATCTGCATGACATGTGTCTTACCAGTTTCAAATGATGATGGAACGGTTTCCATGCTGCGCTCGTGCATCGATGGACCCGTGATGGATGGTTCTAAGGTCCTATGGCAACAGGTAGGTACTCAGTTATGACCACCGTAGATTTCTCAACAACTATCGGAAACGCTTGGTTCCCAGCACCAACTTTTACAGCTAGCGGTTGTGCCAGCTCAGGTCGTGAATTAGCGCAGTTTTTTCCTTTGAAAGATATGGGGGGAGTCGTAACTAAATCTGTAATGTCCAAAGCTCGCGCAGGTCGCCCAACACCACGTATGGCTGAGACTCCAAGCGGAATGCTTAATTCGATAGGTTTGCAAGGCCCTGGTATCGATGCTTTTCTCGCTAAAGATGTTCCATATTTAGTGGAACAAAAAGCACGCATCATCGTCTCTATTGCGGGTGAAACAGTCGAAGAGTATTCAACACTGGCTCGAAAGCTTCGTTCAGTGTCAGGTATTAGTGCGATCGAAGTCAATATTTCCTGTCCGAATGTTGAAAATCGTGGCCTTGTTTTTGCGTGCGATCCAGAAGCCTCTAGACGCGTGATTGATGGAGTTCGCAGAACAATTGGTGGAGAACTTCCAATCATTGCAAAGTTGTCTCCTGATGTAACTGATCTAGTCAGTATTGCTAAAGGTGTAGTTGAGGCAGGTGCAGATGGTTTAGCTCTGATCAACACTGTTCTTGGAATGGTTATTAACCTAGACAGCATGCGACCACATCTGGGTGGAAAAACTGGAGGACTTTCTGGTCCTGCAATTCGCCCCATAGCAGTGCGTGCGGTGTATCAAGTGCATGCAGCATTACCTCAAACACCAATTCTTGGAATGGGCGGAATTGCATCAGGTAAAGACGCTCTCGAAATGATTCTCGCAGGAGCAAGCGGTGTGTCCATAGGAACTGCAAGTTTTGGTAACCCCACAGCAATCATGTCGATCCAAGCAGAATTGAAACAACTATTACTGGATAGAGGATTTACTTCATTGAAGCAAGCCGTTGGATTTGCCCACCGTTCGATAGAGGGTGAGTAATTGAGCAAAGCTCCTATAGTTTTAGCGGTCGATACACCGGATCTAGAAACTGCGATTGCATGGGTTAAAGCAACGCAGGATCATATTTCAGTTTTCAAATTGGGCCTTGAATTCTTCCTTACCTTTGGTTCAGAGGGTGTTAAAGCTATTCAAGCCGTAACCGATTCCGACATATTTCTCGATTTAAAGTTGCACGATATTCCTCATACAGTCAGCGGGGCAGCAAAAGCGGTGGCACATCTTGCTCCCAAGTTTCTCACTGTCCATTCATCAGGTGGCACAGCAATGGTCAAGGCAGCAGTTGATGCTTTACCCAACACGAAAGTTACTGGTGTAACAATTCTTACCTCACTGTCGGAAGTTGATGTGACAGAGATTGGATTCAAATCCGTTGCTCTGGATTCTGCAGTGGCGCTCTCTAGAATTGCGGTAAATGCTGGCGCATGTGCCATCGTGTGTTCACCTCTTGAAATTTCAGCGGTTCGCCTTGAAGTCGGCACTTCACCGATAATCATCACTCCAGGTGTGCGCCCACTGGACATGGCCGGCACTGATGATCAGCAAAGAACCATGACACCCGAGGATGCGATTGCAGCTGGTGCGAATTTAGTCGTGATTGGCCGCCCAATTACACAGAGTTGGGCACATGGCGCACAAGCAATGAAGGAGCGCGCCCAAGAAATTGGCGCTAACTTAATTTAATCTCCACTAGATTTACCCCATGGGAACGCCGCCACAATTAACACCAGAGCAACGTGTTGCTGCGTTAGCCAAGGCTTCTGCATCGAGAAAAAGGCGAGCAGAGGTCAAGAGTCAGATAAAGAATGGTCTCATCGGTATTGACGATGTTCTTTCTTTGGCGGGAACCGATGAGGCGATTGGCAAGATGCGAGTTAAAGAGTTACTTGAATCTCTATCGGGTGTTGGCAAAGTTCGTGTGGTTTCTTTGATGCAACGTTTAAATATTTCGCCCACTCGCAGAATTCAGGGCTTAGGACGTCATCAATTAAAGGAATTGCGCAACGAGTTTGTTAAGACAGATACAGCCGTTAAACCCGGAAGGTTATTGGTTTTATCTGGTCCTGGCGGAGTTGGAAAGAGCACCGTAGCTAAGAAGCTACGTGAAGAGGGGGATTTTTGGGTAAGTGTAAGTTTCACAACCCGTGCTCCTCGCACCAATGAAACTGAAGGTCGCGATTATTTCTTTGTTAGCGATGAAGATTTTTCACAAATGATTGCAGATGATCGGTTTTTAGAATGGGCAGAATTTGCTGGCAATCGTTACGGAACACCTCAACAACAAGTAGAGGATGCCTTACGTCTAGGTAAGAATGTTCTTCTCGAAATTGAAATCGCTGGGGCCAAGCAGGTCAAAGCCCACTTGCCACAATCTGTCCTAGTTTTTCTAGAACCCCCGACTTGGGAGGAACTCGTCTCACGTCTTGAAGGGCGAGGAACAGATGGTGAGCAAAGAAGGGCCGAAAGGTTGGAGTTAGCCCAAGAAGAGCTAGCTGCAGCTGCCTTTTTCGATGTTGTCCTGGTAAATGACCAGGTCGAGAGCGTTGTCGGAAAACTGATAGAGTTAGCCCAGAATTAAGGCGCGTAGCACACCACAAGATTGATCACAGAAGCGGGGATAACCATGGATGGCATCACAAATCCACCTATTGATGAACTTCTAGACAAGAGCGGCTCTAAGTACAGCTTGGTTCTGTATGCAGCTAAGCGTGCTCGTCAGATCAACGCGTATTACTCACAACTAGGTGAAGGCCTTCTTGAGTATGTGGGACCTCTTGTAGAAACACATGTTCATGAGAAGCCTCTTTCAATTGCTCTTCGCGAAATCAACGAGGGACTTCTAACGATTGAAAACCTCGAGCCAACTGCGTAGTTTTTCATGACACTCCAAGGCCGTGAGGTTATTCTCGGAGTTGGTGGTGGAATTGCCGCCTACAAATCCTGTGAACTTTTACGCCGTTTACAAGATCGCGGTTATGTAATCACTGTTGTTCCAACCCCTGCATCTTTAAACTTTGTAGGTGCTACTACCTGGGAAGCGCTTTCATCTCGTCCCGTCAATACGCAGGTGTGGGAGAGCGTTCACACAGTTCCACATGTTGCTTTGGCCGAAAGAGCTGACTTCTTTTTGATTGCACCAGCGACAGCAGATTTGATCGCACGCTTGGCCATGGGAAGAGCGGATGATCTTCTAACCAACTTAGTTTTAGCATCTGATGTACCAAAGATGCTTGTGCCGGCGATGCATCCATCGATGTGGCTAGATCCTGCAACCGTTTCGAATGTAAACATATTAAGACAGCGCGGATTTATCGTGATGGATCCCGAAGTTGGCAGATTGACCGGTAGTGATATTGGTCCTGGAAGATTTCCTGAAACGGCTGCGATCATTTCGCTATTTGATGAAGTAACGGGGCAGGTTCAGGATCTCAAAGGTGTAAAAGTATTGGTCACTGCTGGAGGAACTCGGGAACCTATAGATCCCGTCCGTTTTATTGGAAATAGATCCTCGGGTAAACAAGGAATAGCTACAGCAAATGCCGCAAAAAATCGAGGTGCCGAAGTTCGATTGATTGCGGCTAATTGTGATGTTTCATCATTGACTGGGATAGATATTATTGAGGTTGAAACTACTCTTGAAATGCAAAGCGCTCTGCAAGCCAATTTTGACTCGTGCAACATTTTGATTATGAGCGCCGCAGTTGCTGATGCCCGACCAACACAGATTTCCGATCAAAAAATCAAGAAGGCCACACTCAACAGCATTAACCTTCAGCAAAACCCCGATTTATTGGCCGAGCTTTCACCCCGAAAGGGAAATCGAGTAATGGTCGGTTTTGCCGCAGAAACTAAGGAACATCTGCAGGAGGCTCGCAGGAAGTTAGAGAAAAAAGGCCTTGATGTGATCTATGTAAATGATGTTTCTGGCGGGGCTATCTTTGGTCAGGACACAACTATGGGTACCATTCTGCTACGCAATGAAGCGGATATAGCGATCAAGGAAGTCTCCAAAGACGCTCTTAGTAATGTACTTCTTGATCATGCCATCCGGCAGTTAGGTTAAAACTATGTCAAAGCGCTTGTTTACTTCTGAATCAGTTACTGAAGGTCACCCAGACAAGATTGCAGATGCGATTTCGGATGCAGTTTTGGATTCGCTGTTATCGCAAGATACAAAGAGTCGGGTGGCTGTTGAAACCTTGATTACAACTGGCCAAGTACATGTTGCGGGTGAAGTAACGACTAATGGTTACGCAGATGTTATGGGAATTGTTCGAGACACGGTTTTAAACATTGGCTATGACTCCTCAGATAAAGGCTTTGATGGAAATAGTTGTGGTGTTTCAATCTCAATCGGTCAGCAGTCACAAGATATTGCGCAAGGTGTCGATGATGCTTATGAACACCGCGTAACTTCTACAGTTGATCCGTTGGATCTTCAGGGTGCAGGTGATCAAGGCCTGATGTTCGGGTATGCATGTGATGACACTAAGGAGTTAATGCCGCTTCCAATCTGGCTAGCACATGCGCTTGCTCAACAATTGACGAAGGTTCGTAAGTCCGGTGAGCTGGCATATCTACGCCCAGATGGAAAAACTCAGGTAACAATCGAGTACGAAGGTGACCGCGCAGTAGCCTTGAATACAGTTGTTATTTCTAGCCAGCATGCTGAAGAGGTCGATGTAGTTAAGAAGTTAACGCCAGAGATCATCGAGTATGTTATTAATCCAATTATCTCAACAATTGATCTACCTAAGACAGATCTGCGAACTTTGATCAATCCAACAGGCCGCTTCGTAATCGGCGGTCCTATGGGTGATGCCGGTTTAACCGGTCGCAAGATTATTGTTGATACATACGGTGGAATGGCCCGTCACGGTGGTGGTGCATTTAGTGGAAAGGATCCATCCAAGGTGGATCGCTCTGCCGCTTATGCAATGCGGTGGGTAGCAAAAAATGTTGTGGCAGCCGGTTTGGCACGTCGTTGTGAAGTTCAGGTTGCGTACGCAATTGGAAAGGCACAACCAGTTGGAGTTTTCGTTGAAACTTTTGGAACTGAAACTGTACCCGTATCGAAAATCCAAGAAGCTGTCATATCAGTCTTTGACCTTCGTCCCGCTGCAATCATTAGAGATCTTGATTTATTGCGACCAATTTATTCACTCACAAGTGCTTATGGTCATTTCGGTCGTGAACTTCCTGAGTTTGCTTGGGAACGAACCGATCGCACCTCAGCACTTCAAAACGCAGTTAAGTAATCGGTGGCGGCTCCTCGGCTATTTCGCTTAAGGGCCGAGGTTGCAGCAGCGCCTTCGGGCCCAATAGCTGGACGTCTTCCCGTGGCTCGTGTTCGCGTCGATACGGGTGTATTCCATTTGGATCAGTTGTATGACTACTCGGTACCAGAAAAATTAAGTGAACTAATTGTTCCGGGGGTGCGTGTTCAACTCCCTTTTGGAAATCGAGAAACTGAAGGCATCGTGGTTGACCGTGTCGTGAACCCGGAAAAAGCGGGAACTCTCAAAGCAATCACTAAGGTTCTGTCACCTCATCCTGTTGCAACTTCGACAACCTTTGATTTAATCGATAGAGCCGCAGAGTTTTATTGTTGCAATCCTTGGGATTTGCTCCGTTCTGCTATACCCCCACGAGTAGCAACTGTGGATAAGGAATTGCAAGTGGTTGATCAACCCTCTTCTAGTGCGAAAGCGAAGAGAACTTCTTCCTATGAGAGTTTCATACCTTTTGCGCCCCCTCATGAGCAGATCGATGAGATCGTCGCTGAGTTTAATCGATCGGGATCAGTCCTCATTGTGGCTCCGGATGAAAGGGATGTCGACAAGTTAATCGAAAATCTGTCTGGAAGATTCGACAATATACTGAAACTTTCCAGTGCGTCGACGCGCGAAGAACGTTATCGCAATTTTCTGCTTTCTATGCGTCTTGAATTCTCAGTAGTTGTTGGAACTCGTAGCTCAATCTTTACGCCGGTGCGAAATCTCGCCGCAATCATCATCTATAAAGAATCGTCACCTGATCATTTCGAACTACGTTCTCCTGGTTGGAATTCATCCACAATCGCACACATGAGGGCAGAAAAGGAAGGGGTTGTTCTTGTCCTTACAGGGTTCGCACCTTCAGTTCGAGTTGCTAATGAAATTGACGCGAGAACAATCAAATTTAACAATCAACGTAGGCAAGTCAACGTTCAAGCCTTTACTCCAACTGATGGAACTTTGTTGCCTGGTCGAATATTTTCGGAAGTTAAGAAGGCTTTGAAGAACGGTCCTGTACTTTTTGTTGCACCCCGTAAAGGGTATGGAAATGCACTTTTGTGCGCACACTGTCGAAATATTGCACTGTGTAAGTGTGGTGGAAGATTAAGTGTCGCATCGAAGGGGTTAGCTCCTACATGTGTTCATTGCGGAACTGGCTTTCCAACATGGAGATGTAATTATTGTGATCGTGATAAGCAATATCTGGCAGGACGCGGAATAGACAGGGCTGCCGAAGAGATTTCTCGCGCTTTCCCAGGTTTTCCGGTCGTGATCTCTGCTGGTGATGTCATAAAGGAGAGTGTCGATGCTAAACCAGCACTCGTCCTTGCCACACCAGGTGCACAACCATATGTTCAAGGTGGCTATGCAGCGGTAGTAGTTCTAGATGCGATTAGATTTTTCTCTCACACCGATGTTAACGGTCAAGAACGAGCACGAGAGCTTTTGTTTGAAACCGCTTCTATGGTCAATGTTGCGGGTCAGGTGCTATTGGTCCTTGATGATTCGCATCCCATAGTAGCCGCGATAGCTCGATGGAATATCGCACCACTATTAAAACGAGAACTGACGGAAAGGGTTGAACTTATGTTGCCACCGTCAGTGATGTCCGCCGTATTAGTAACTGAACAATCATCCTCGCCTGCGATTGTTTCTGGGTTGAAGAAGGCATTTGAGGATGCTCGTTTGCCCTCTAGTACTCGAATCTTTGGTCCTACGATCTTGGCCAAAGGGTTAGCAAAGATTGTTGTTCATGTTTCTCATGAGCAAAGTTCGGATTTGACCAAATTCCTGCACATACTGCAGAGAAAACGAAGTATCTCAAAAAAGGATTTGCTCACACTGAGAATCGATCCATATTCACTATGAGAGATTGGTAGACTGACCCCATGTCTATTCAAGAGATTCGCTATTTTGGAGACCCGGTACTAACGACACCGGCCTCATTAGTTGTGGATTTCGATAAGGAATTGCGAGTTCTGGTCAAGGATCTAACTGACACCATGCTTGATGCCCCAGGAGCTGGTCTAGCAGCACCGCAAATAGGAGTACCTCTACGTGTTTTTGTGTGGGATGTTGATGAGACACTCGGTCATTTGATTAACCCAACCTTAACTTTAAGCGAGGAGATGCAAGAAGGCGATGAAGGTTGCCTGTCCTTTCCTGAATTACGGTATGAAACTCCGCGAGCTATGCGTGCAGTGGCCAAGGGTTTTAACATGTTCGGAGAACCAATAACGGTAGAAGGAACTGAGTTTTTGGCCAGAGCCCTTCAACATGAAACAGATCATCTGGATGGAATTTTGTTTATTGATAAGTTGTCGGCCGAAGATCGCAAATTGGCCATGAAGGAAATTCGTGAGTCCGAATGGTTCAACCTTGCGGCAGAGAAAGGCCAATCAATTCAGGTCAAGGATTCTCCTCACTCCATTTTCGGACGGAACACCTAATGCGCATCGGAGTAGCCGCTACTCCGGAAGTTGCCATCCCAACTTTAGATTGGTTGATTTCCAGCGAACACCAAATTGTTTTGGTGATTACCCAACCGGACAAACCAGCTGGCCGCGGACGAGCGATTAAACAAAGTGTCGTAGGGGAGTGGGCTTCTGCTCGAGACATACCCGTAGTCAAGCCAATATCTTCTGATGATTTAATTGGAAGTATTGATGATTTAGATTGCGTTGTGACTATTGGTTATGGAGTTTTGCTGCCGCAGCACATCCTAGATCTTCCAAAACACGGCTTCATAAACCTTCATTTCTCGCTGCTTCCTGCATATAGGGGTGCGGCACCTGCACAAAGGGCGCTACAAAATGGTGAAACTTTAACCGGTGTGTCTGTATTCCAACTTGAAAAAGGAATGGATACTGGACCAATTTATTCACAGCGTTCAATCGCAATCGATCGCAAGTGGCGAAGTGTAGAACTTTTGCAAGCCCTATCCCATGAAGGTCCTGCTGCAGTCCGCGAGGCATTAACCATGATTTCTGCTGGCGAACCACCTTCTGCGCAACAGGGGGAAACGAGTCTTGCCCCGAAGATAACTAAGCAAGAAGCGGTTTTGAATTTTTCCAATGATTCAGAGACCTTAGTTAATGCTATTCGAGCGTTCACTTACGAACCCGGAGCTTGGTGTACTTGGAGAAATGAACCTTTTAAGATTACTTCAGCGGTAATTGTTGAAGATTATCCATTGCCACCTGCAGAGATTGTTGTCGATGGACAAAGGGTAATAGTTGGTTGTGGGATCAAGAGTTCCATTGAGCTGTTAACTGTTGTCCCAGCGGGAAAGAAAGAGATGAGCGCCGCTGACTGGGCCCGAGGCGCGCGATTACAAGGCGGAGAAAGTTTTGACTGAAGCTCGCAGGAATACTTTCAAAGCTCCCAAACCTGAAGCCTCACGGTTGTTGGCCTTTGATCTACTGACCGAAGTGAACCGTAATGAGGGATATTCCAATCTATTGCTTCCGCAAGCTCTAAATTCCAGCAAATTAGATGAACGGGATCGATCCCTGGTGACCGAACTTCTGTATGGAACGATTCGATTGCAGGGCAAGCACGATTGGGTGCTAGCTCAGATAAGTGACAGACCATGGAACGAAGTTGATCCTGGGATCGTTGATGTCGCTCGGTTAGGTGTGCACCAATTGCATGAGATGCGAATACCTGATCATGCAGCAGTCGCATCGACGGTCGAAGTTGCTCGCAAGAGATTAGGCGAATCTAAAGCCAGTTTCGTAAATGCACTTTTAAGAAATGTGACCCGCACTTCAAAAGACGATTGGTTTGCCCCTCTGGCGCTAATGAGCGATCCAGTAGAACGTATGTCTATTCAGTTCTCACACCCAACTTGGATCGTTTCGGCTTATTACGACCTATTAAAAGATTGGGCCGAGGTTGAATCAGCTTTATCCATCAACAATGAGGCCGCAATTCCAACCTTGGTTTCCTGGCCAGGAATCTCAACCCAGCAAGATTTGATAGACATTGGCGCTGAACCAACTGTGTATTCTGAATATGGAGCACATTGGAAAGGTAATCCAGGCGCGCTTGATCTGATTAAAGCGAGAAAGATAGGCGTTCAAGATGAAGGCTCTCAGTTAGTTGCATCAGTGTTTGCAGCAGTCGCAGATGGAGCTTCATGGCTAGATATGTGCGCAGGTCCCGGAGGAAAAGCCGCATTACTGTCCAGCATTGCTCGAAAAAGAGGGATCAAGTTCACCGCTAACGAGGTTTCAGCGGTTCGTGCTGATTTAGTTCGCCAGGTAGTCAATGGTGACAGAGTTCTTGTTGGCGATGGTCGAGATATCGGAAACCATGGAGAAAAATTTGATGCCATTTTGATTGATGCCCCATGTACCGGATTGGGTGCTCTACGTCGTCGCCCTGAAGTTCGTTGGAGACGGACGTTGCAAGATCTGCGTGAGTTAACTCAGTTGCAGCGAGAACTGATTCAATCGGGGATTTCGGCCCTTAATGTTGGTGGTGTTCTGGGTTATGCAACATGTTCGCCGCACCTGGCTGAAACCTCAATACAGATAGCTGATATCAAAAAGAAGTTTACAAATGTTGATCAAATTCCGGTTGGGGCGTTTATGCCCCAGAATCTTCAGGGAGGTTTACGGGATGAAGCCATGTCGCTGTGGACTCATCGTGTAGGCACGGATGCCATGTACTTAGCGCTTTTTAAAAAGAACAGAGAGTAAAATCAGGGCATGACTATGGAAATCAGAATAACTCCGAGCATCCTGAACGCTGATTTTTCACGGCTCAATGAAGAAATAGATTCGATCGCTGGGGTTTCAGATCTGCTCCATTTGGATGTGATGGATGATGTTTTCGTTCCTAACTTTACTTTTGATTTTGAGGCAGCGTCGAAGATAATCAATGAATCTTCACTTGCAGTCGATGCCCATCTCATGGTCGCTGATGTTGATTTGATAGCGGTTCAGTACGCTGAACTTGGTTGTGCTTCTGTAACTATCCATGCAGAGGCGACTAAAAACATCCCGCAAACGCTCAAAAATATTAGACAAGCGGGTTCTCGTGCCAGCCTTGGCATCAAACCCAATACGCAGATCGAGCTATACGCGGAATTCATCGACCTCGTAGATATGTTTCTGATTATGACTGTAGAACCAGGCTTTGGGGGACAGAAGTTCATGAACAACATGATGGACAAAGTACGCACAACCCGAGAAATGATCGGAGACCGACCTATCTGGCTTCAGGTTGATGGTGGAATATCTATGCAAACCATCGAAATCGCTTTAGAGGCTGGGGCCGACACCTTTGTGGTTGGTAGTGCGGTTTTCAATGCCTCTGATCCGGCACAGATGGTCACCGATATCAGAAAATTCGCAACGAGTATTTAACTGCTCTAGTAAACTGAACCCATGAAAAGCTTTGATGAGCTCTGGCTCGAATTGAGTCACAAGGTAGCCACTTCAGCTGAAGGTTCATCAACTGTTGCATCGGTTGAGAGTGGTGTTCACGCTATTGGGAAGAAAATTCTCGAAGAGGCTGGAGAAGTTTGGTTAGCTGCTGAACACGAAGGCGATGACGCACTGGCAGAGGAAATAAGTCAGTTGCTGTATCACCTTCAGACATTAATGCTTGCACGTGGATTATCAATCAACGATGTTTATAAGTATTTGTAAGGGGAGCACATGTTGAGAATCGCAGTTCCAAATAAAGGATCCTTGGCTGAAAGCTCTATAGCAATACTTAAAGAGGCTGGTTACAGGCAGCGAAACGATTCTCGTGATTTAGTGCTGATTGATCCCGATAATTCAGTTGAGTTTTATTATTTAAGACCTCGTGACATCGCAATTTATGTTGGCTCAGGCGAGCTAGAAGCGGGAATAACAGGTCGAGATCTTCTGATCGACTCTGCCGCACCAGCTGAAGAAATACTCTCACTGGATTTTGGTAGTTCTACCTTTAGATTTGCTGCACCCGTCGGTAAGGATTGGGGGATAAGCGACATTGTTGGAAAACGCATAGCGACTGCATACCCAGGCCTTGTTGAACATAGTTTAAATTCATTAGGAATTAAGGCTGAGATTGTTCGTCTAGATGGCGCTGTTGAGAGTTCTGTGCGACTTGGTGTTGCAGATGTGATAGCTGATGTCGTTAGCACCGGAAGCACTTTGCGCCAAGCAGGGCTTCAGGTATTTGGTGATCCTATTCTGACCAGTGAAGCGATCGTCATTAAGCGAAAGGGAGCCGATATTCCTACGGGATTAGAGGTTCTCATTAGACGACTTCAAGGAGTCGTGACTGCAAGGCGCTATGTATTGTTGGATTACGATGTCTTAAAAACTCTGGTTGATCAGGCTTGCGCAATCACGCCAGGGTTGGAGTCACCGACTATTTCACCACTACAAAAACCAGAATGGGTTGCCGTCAGAGCAATGGTTTTGCGCAAGGAAACTAATCGTGTGATGGATGAACTTTGGGCGCTCGGCGCACGAGGAATTTTAGTTACTGATATTCACGCTTGTCGTTTGTAAGTTATAAATTGATAAGTGAGGGAACTGATCGCAAAGTTGGCTCTTTTATAGAGAAATCCGCTGCTGCTTCAACAATCGGTTTCGCGTTAAAGGCAATACTAATTCCGGCGATTTCCATCATATCCAGGTCATTTGCGCCATCTCCGATGGCCACCGTATTTGAAAGTTCGACAGAGCAAGCTAGTGCAAATTCGCGCAAAGCATCTGCCTTAGCGGCCCGGTCTACAATTGACCCGATCACTTTTCCGGTTAATTGACCGTTGATAATTTCAAGGGTATTTGCCCGGTAAAAATCGATTTTCAACTTGTCAACAATAGGTTGCAGAATATTCGTGAATCCGCCAGAGACCAGGGACACGCAATGACCTTCCTGGTGCAAGGTTGCTACTAATTCGGCAGCCCCTTCGGTCAATCTGATCTCGCTCTGCACTTGCTTGATCACATCTTCAGAAAGCCCTTGTAGAAGTGATACCCGAGCTATCAAGCTCTGGGCAAAATCTAGTTCACCACGCATCGCAGCTGCGGTGATTTGGGAGACTTCATCTAACACGCCAGCCTTTGCCGCTAGCAATTCGATGGCTTCTTGTTGAATAAAGGTTGAGTCAACATCTAATTGAACTAATCTTTTCGTCTTACTCATTGTCAAGCACCAATAGTGAGAGAAAAATCGGTGCCAGAATCAATTGCTGAAACCAGTTCATGTAATTGGGATTCCGAAACACCAGATATTTCTAGCTTAATCTCGAACGGCTCAATAGCGATGCGGGAAAGGTCTTCGATATTGGCACCTGCCGTAAGAAGCGCTTTGGTGACTACTGATAAATGCCGGGGGTGCAACTTTTCAGATTTCATTTTCAGAGTCAGGATTTCCGCTCCCTTTGTTGATATTTCTGATCTCGAGAAAATCGCGGCTATATCTACATTTAAATTTTGCGCGAGAGAATTAAGGTCTTCCTCGATCGCACTTTGATGTGCGGGGTTCAGAGATATCTCCACTGTAAGTATTAGGCGTTGTTTAATGATGATCTGGTCAATATCGACTACCGCAACAGAAAAAGGGGACAAGGCTTCAAAAAGTGATTTGGCCAAACCAGGCTCATCCTCTCCGGTAAGTAGGATCAATCCGGAGAACTGCTCAGCCTTGAGGCTAGATGTCGTCATAAGAAGAGAAGGTTATCGTGAATCACTAATCCTTTTAGTGAGGTTTACGCAAGATTGAGCGCTCTAACCAGTATCTTTTGCATCTATGAGTACCTCAGTTCTCACTCTCAACGAGGTCGCGGTTCGCCGAGGCGATCGGCTGATTTTGGGTCCCATCAACTTTTCCATCTCACAGGGCGAGCGATGGGTAGTACTTGGACCCAATGGAGCGGGCAAATCAACTCTTCTTCAAATCTTGGCTACAAAAATCTTTCCTACGCAGGGGAGTGTTTTTGTCCTAGATAAGCAGATGGGAAAAGTTGATCTCTTTGAGTTAAGAACTCGAATCGGATTGTGCGGATCAGTAATTGCTGAAGATATCCCGCATGATGAAACAGTCAAGGATGTTGTTCTCACCGCCGCTTATGCAATTCTGGGTCGTTGGAATGAGAGTTACGATCTTTGGGATGAATCTCGGGCCATGGCTTTACTAACTAATTTTGGTGTTAGAGAACTTGGTGATCGTCTTTACGGAACACTGAGCGAGGGCGAAAAGAAGCGGGTACAGATCTCTCGCGCGCTTATGACCGATCCCGAATTACTGTTACTCGATGAACCTGCGGCGGGTCTTGATTTAGGTGGCAGAGAGGATCTGTTGCGACGTTTTGCTAATTTTGCAGCTGATCCTTTAGCACCTGCCACAATCTTAGTAACTCATCACATTGAAGAGATTCCTGTAGGCACTACACACGCATTATTGATTAAGGATGGGTTGGTGGCAGTTTCTGGTCCAATAGAACAAGTCATTACTTCGGAACATGTTTCGGCAGTTTTTGGAACTTCAATCACAGTTGTACCTGAATCAGGCCGATTCTTTGCCCGCGCCACTGTTTGATCAGCTCCACCCAGAGTGGCAAAGAGAACTAATTGGATTTAAAGAATTAATTGAAAGTATTGATCGATTTATACAGGACCGTGAAATTGCTCCATCTTTTGATCTTGTTTTTAGAGCCCTTAGCAATCCAATAGCTTCAACGAAGGTGGTTATCTTTGGCCAAGATCCATATCCGACTAAAGGTCATGCCAATGGACTGGCCTTCTCTGTCGAAGCATCAGTGTCACCCCTGCCGCCATCGCTTCGAAATATTTACAAGGAACTTAGTGAGGATCTCGGAATTACTAGAAGTAATGGTGACTTAAGCGATTGGGTGAATCAAGGTGTCATGCTCATTAATCGTGTGCTCACCACAGATGTTGGACAGTCGATGTCTCATGAGAAATTAGGATGGCAAGAAGTAACAGACAAAGTTGCACAGATTCTAGGAACGAGAAAGGTGATTGCAGTGTTGTGGGGAAATACAGCCCTTGAACTTAAGCCACATTTCCGGCCTGAAGATGTTATTTCTTCAGTTCACCCAAGTCCATTGTCAGCTCATCGTGGTTTTTTTGGTTCGTCCCCCTTTTCACAGGTGAACGCAAAGCTGGTTGCTAAGAACTTAAAAGATATAGATTGGTAAACGAAAGGACCCCCGGTTTCCCAGGGGCCCTTCGCATTAACAGTACTTATCCAAACCAAGAATTAATTGGTGAAGACAAGAAGTAGATCATGAATAGACCTGATACTAGATACATCAAAGGATGAACTTCCTTTGCACGACCTTGAACCAAGCGGATTACAACATGTGTAATGAATCCTGCACCGATACCTACAGAGATGTTGTAAGTAAATGGCATCAAGATGATTGTTAGGAAGGCAGGAATTCCGATACCCAAGTCATCCCAGCCAATGTTCTTGATCTGAGACATCATTAGGAATCCAACAATAATCAAAGCAGGAGTTGCAGCCTCATAAGGAATTATTGCTACAAGGGGTGCTAAGAAAGTTGTGAGAAGAAATGCGATTCCAGTAACAATCGATGCAAGGCCTGTACGCGCACCTTCGCCAACACCAGCTGCAGATTCGATGTAGCTTGTGTTTGAAGAAATACCTGCAGCACCACCTGCCGCAGCTGCTACGGAGTCAACCAAAAGAATCTTTTGAATGTTGTCTACGTTTCCATCTTTATCAGCAAGACCTGATTCGTGTCCGATTGCCGTAACTGTTCCGACAGTGTCGAAGAAATCTGATAGCAATAGTGTGAATAGGAGAAGGATTGCTGCGATCAATGAAACGTTATCGAGGCTGAAAGCACCAAAGAGATCAAATTGACCAGTGAAATCAAAATCTGGCACAGCTACTACCTCTTTTGGAACCGCAGGAATACCTAACTGCCATCCGCCATCAACGATTGTTGGAGGGTTGCCGGGAGTGAAGTTTGGCTTAATGTTGAACATTTGCTGGATGCCGATTGCCAAAACGGTTGCCGCAGAGATTCCGATAAGGATTGCACCTTTAATTTTGCGAACCATTAGGGCGACAATTAACAGAGTTCCGAAAACGAAAACGACTGTTGGCCAACCAACTAGGTTTCCATTTACGCCAAGACCTACTGGAACTGGACCGCTTCCTGTACGACGTACGAAACCAGCGTCAACCAGACCAATCAGTGCGATGAAAAGGCCAATACCAACCGAAATTGCAATCTTAATCTGTGGTGGAACCGCCTTGAAAACTGCCACACGAAAACCGGTGAGCACCAATACCAAGATGATTAAACCTTCGAGAACTACAAGACCCATAGCTGCAGCCCAAGTCATCTGAGACGCAATACCAACTGCGACGAAGGTATTGAGACCAAGACCAGTAGCAATTGCCAATGGATAGTTTGCGACCGATCCCATAAGGATCGTCATCACACCAGCCACGAGTGCGGTAGTAGCTGCAACCATTGCTGGTGCAGGAGCATCACCACCAAAGAGGAACTGGCCATTAGCATCTGGTGAGTAGGCCAAAATGATTGGGTTAAGAGCCACGATGTATGCCATCGTGAAGAAGGTTACGAGTCCGCCTCGAACCTCTTGGGCTATTGAGGAGCCTCTTTCAGAGATTTTGAAATATGAATCCAGCATGAAGAAGTGCCTTTCTAATTTTGTTGACGGGGGTGTTTGCGACCCCGTGTGCGATAGGGCGCACAGCCTTTGGGAAGATCTTTATCTTATGTGTTACCTGGTAGTAATCCGAGAAACGACTCCCAGGGATATTGCCATCGATTGACCTATAAAGAGGGCGAATAGGAGGGTTCCTAACCCCAAGGTTCCGCCCAACAGCCAACCTGTCACTAAAACCGAGCTTTCGATAGCCATACGTACACGACCTATCCGAACACCGGATCGATTGTGGATCGCCGTCATTAATCCATCGCGCGGTCCTGGACCTAAACCACAGGTGATGTACAAGGCAGAACCAAAACCAACCATCGCGATTCCTGCCAAGCAATAGACAATGGCGATTAGGTAGTTTTCTTGTTCAGGGAAAAAAGTTATTCCAACTTGAATGGCAGCGGCGATGATTGCGATATTGGCAAGAGTTCCAAATCCAGGTTTTTCCTTTAATGGTATCCATAACAATAAGACCACTGTGCTAATTGCAAAAGTTGACCAACCCATAGTGATGTCAACTTTGCCTGCTACACCTTGTGCCAGTACAGACCATGGCGCATTTCCTATAGTGCTTTGGATTAGAAGTGAATCGCCGAGACCAAAAATAAACAGGCCGAAGAAAAGAACGCCTACGCGAGAGGGATTGATATCCCAACGTGATTTTGCGGTCCATGGCGTGTGCGGAACTGTTTTATGTGGTCGTAAGAATTCTACAAACGGATTCGACATTGAGTGAGTATAATCATCTAATGTTTCCCGGCGCTGGCACTATCATCAACATCATCACAATTATCTCGGGCGCGTCTCTTGGGGTTCTAGTTGGAAATAGAATGCCGACTCGAACGAGAACGCTCCTTACTGATGTCCTTGGTCTTGTTACTTTGCTCGGTGCAGCTTCAGCGCTGATTCCTTTATGGTCAGATCGATACAACAAGGCACTGCCTCAAGGCTGGAGTTTGCTCGTAATTCTAGGATCACTCTTAATCGGTGGCCTAGTCGGCTCTGCATTAAAGCTTGAAGATAAACTCGATTCGCTAGGTGAGAATCTACGAGTGCGATTTAAGGCATCAAGCGAATCTCGATTTGTTGAGGGCTTTGTGGCAGCCTCATTGTTGTTTGCCATTGGGCCTCTTGCAATCCTCGGAAGCATTAGCGATGGAATGGGAACAGGCATTGATCAGTTAATCCTGAAAAGTACCCTCGACTTCTTCGCAGCCATGGCTTTTGCTACTTCGCTCGGTTGGGGAGTTGCAGTATCGGCTATACCCGTCGGAATATATCAAGGTGTTTGGACGGTTATTGGATTTGGTTTGGGTGAAGTCCTCGCGGGATATCAAATCGATGCAATGACAATAGTCGGTGGCATTATGTTAATTTGTATCGGACTGAAGTTGCTTAACATCAAAAGTGTCGCGGTAGGCAACTTGCTACCAGCGTTAGCGATCGCGCCGATCTTTGCCCTGATTGTTCACAGCATTTAGAAAGAAGGTATTACTCTTTGAATGGAAGTGGAAGTGAAGATGTATGCGCTGCTCGTGAGACGCGTGCGGTCACTTGTCGCATGTGATGTCTACGGCATAAAACTTCGTAAGCAACTTCGTCACCTGGTGCGACGTCACCAACTACGACTTGCTCACCTTCGACAACCATAACGCCGCCTACTGTTCGAGCGTTGTGGGTCGCACGTGAACCACACCAACACAACGCTTCAACCTGCAAGGTATTGACTCGATCGGCGAGTTCGACCAATCGTGCTGAACCCGGGAAAAGTTTGGTTCTGAAATCGGCAAGAATTCCGAAGGCAAAAACATCAATACCTAGTCCATCTACAACACGGGCTAACTGATCAATTTGAGCGCTCTCATAGAACTGAGCTTCATCGCAAATGATGTAATCCACACGCTCGCCCATAGATAGTTTGTCGACAACCATTTTATGAATATCCAGGTCCGGATTTACCTCAATGGCTGGGCTCGAAAGGCCAAGGCGGGATGAGATCACTCCAGAGCCTGCCCGATCTTTGTTGGTGAAAATCAATCCTGTGCGACCGCGGCTTTGATGGTTATGCGCGGTTTGTAGAGCCAAGGTTGACTTTCCGCTATCCATGGTTCCGCAGTAGTAAATCAGTTCAGCCATGTGTCGCATCTTGCCATAGAGCTAAGAAAATAGCCCTTTATCTCGCAGGGCGGTCTCTAACTGTGGTGTTAAGGCTAAGGCTGCATCAACCGAGATGTGCGAAGCATCACGATAAACCACGTAACCATCTTTTATAGATGAACAAACTTCGGTACACAACCATGGATTTGGATTAATCTTCTTGAAACCGTTGATGACTAAGTTAGGAGTCTTTTTAGTAGTATCGCAATCTTTCAGGTTACGAGTAGCAAGGCAGCTGGGAATGTCGCGAAGTGGATGTGGTGTATCGCTTATATAGATCAAGTTTTTTGAAGAGCCCTGAAGCCCCGCTAGTAGACTTCGTTGACCTTCGTTCCACCATTGAGCCCTGCTCGAGTAGCCACCCGGTTCGGTAAAATATTGGAAACTGCTTACAATCACAGCGTCGGGCTTCATCTTCTGTATTCTTTTGATCGAGTTTTCACGCCACTTTTCGCACTCAGAGTTTTTGTATGCGCCTTGATCGACTCGGGGGCTTTCTACCGAAGAACAAGCCGACTTGGTCAAGGAAGTTAACTCAAATCCCTTTTCGCGAGCCAGTTTTTCTAAGGTAGGAAACCACTGCGCGGCATGGGAATCTCCATAAAGTACGACCTTTGTCGCTGCACCTATTTCGCCATAAGCACAGTCTCCAGACTCGGTCTCACCGTAATTAACATGGCAACCATCCTCGTATACTGTGGGTTTTTCAGCGATGTCTTTAAGGTCAAATGAGTAATTAGTTCCTCTGACATTAATTACAGAAGAGGCAGTTGAAGCGATTGCGATACCGGCTAAGAGAGATCCGGCCGTAGTAATTGCAAAGAAACCATAGATTTTTTTCGCTGGAAACTGGCGATGTCTAATTGGTTGCTCAATAAATTTGCTCGTGTAATGTGCCAGGAATACAGTTAAAAGAACGCACAGTATGGTTTCTCGAATCCTAAGTGGCCGTCCTAAAGCACTGCTCGGTAGGACTAAAGCAGGCCAGTGCCATAGATATAAAGGATATGAAATCGCACCCAACCACTGCATTGGTCGGTTGTTGCTCATATCATTGAAGAAGCGCGGCCAAATAGGGATAGTAGCGATCAGAATCGCGGTTGCCAGTACTGGCAACAATGCGTTGATTCCTGGAAAGGCGGTACTTTCATTGAAACTGAAGGTTCCTATTGCAAGCCCTATTGCACCAATCCACGGAAAGAATCGGTTGCGCAAATATTTGTCTGGGATAAATAGAAGCAGAGCACCGACGCCAAGTTCCCAGGCTCGAGTTGGAAGTGAGTAAAAAGCCCAGATAGGAGCGGCTTGAGTCAGGTAGAGAGAAAACAGAAAGGAAACACCGGTAACAAGAGCGACCCCATTCAGGATTGCACGCTTACCGTAATGTGAGAGAAAAAGAATAAAGATAGGCCAGACGATGTAGAACTGTTCTTCAACGGCTAAAGACCAGTAGTGGATAAATGGCGATGGCGTAGCGTCGAGATTTTGATAGTCATTTTCCCACCATGCAAAGAGGTAATTAGAAATGTAGGCAGCTGCGGCGAAGAAATCTCGGCCTAGAGCATCCCGGGTGATTGCAGGTAGCACTAAAAATCCGACTATTGCGGTGATTGAGAGTACAAATACCGAGGTAGGTAGCAGACGTTTTATTCGACGCTGATAGAACTCGCTTAAATCTAATCGACCAGTTTTATCGATTTCACGAATGATCAGGCCCGTTATTAAGTACCCTGAAATTACATAAAAAATATCGACGCCAATAAAACCACCAGGCACCAGATGAGCATGATAGATAGTTACAAGGAGCGCGGCAACCGCACGCAAACCCTGTATTTGGTGGATACGCATTGCTACGAAACTACCAGCGATGTAACTTGAATCTCTGGATATTTTTGATTAAGTCTTTCTCGACCTGGCAGGCCACTAATTTCGAGTAAAGCCAGAACTTGTGTTACCTGACCACCAAGCCGTTGGATTAATTCGATCGCCGCACCGATTGTTCCGCCCGTAGCCAAAACATCATCTATCAGCAATACTTTCGCGCCAGGTGCAACAGCATCAACATGAACTTCTAAAGTGTCAACACCATATTCAAGGCCGTAGCTCTCAGAAATTGTTAAGTGCGGGAGTTTTCCAGCCTTTCGAATCGGAACAAAACCACTTCTTAGTTGATTCGCAACCGCTGAGGCGAAAATAAAACCACGAGCTTCAATGCCTGCAACCAAAGTGGATTCGTCAGCAAATGTTGCGAATTTTTCGGTGATTGCGATGAAGGCTTCGCCATGTGCGAGTAATGGTGTGATGTCTTGAAAACGAATACCTGGTTTTGGATAGTCGGGAATTTCACGAATGAGCGAAAGAGCGTCATCGATTTTCATGTGTCCGAGAGGGGACTTGAACCCCTAATCCCTTGCGGGAACTAACACCTCAAGCTAGCGCGTCTGCCAATTCCGCCACCCGGACTAAGTGATGGGAAAGGATAGCAATTGGGTGCAAGAATAGCGAAATGAG